>JAOAPG010000121.1 GCA_025462785.1 Acidobacteriaceae bacterium | reverse complement strand
AGCTTCAGATGTCGCGTTGCCCGATGCTGGCGTGTTCTGGCTGAAAGCTTCATTGGATAGAGAAAAACAGGATAGAAGAATAGCCACAGCGATCAGGTTGCGGAACATATTGTAATTATTAGAACACGCGTGATCGGGCGGAGTTTCACGAGATCTCTGTCTGGGGAGTTCGAGACTAGCTCTGCTGTGGGTTATTTTTCTGCTCTGCCCAGGCAGCCCGCTTTGAACGAGCGGTCGTCCAGCCGGTGCAGATTTTTTTCCATGGCTGGAGTGAGCAGGCGATAGTGTTGAACCTCGAACAAATGCAGGGCTATAAACCAGAGCGGCTTGTCAGTGGTCATCCAATGTTGATTGTCGAATCGCGCAAGGTTTACTGGACGTGAAAAGGTTCTCAGCGAGCGCTCGCGGCGAAGATTGAAGTAGACATCGAAGTAACTGAGCGCGAGCTCGCGCAAGGTTCGATAGACAGGTTCGCGGTAACGGCATCCTGTGTAGTTGGATTTGGCGAGCGCTCCCCAGTGATTGTGAATGCGATAGACAGCGATGACATGGTCCGTATCTTTCTCGGCTTCGAGGTCGATGATGAGAGCGGGGTGGCCGTTTGCACGAAGGGCAGCCGCGGCGAAGAGCGCTCCTTCGAAACAGTGCGAGGTATTTTCGCGCAAGACCCGGCGCGGCGACCATGCGGTATCGGCCAAATGGTAGGGCATGTCGTCAAGGAAACGTTGGATTCCGTGGGGAGTTTTTAAGCTGCGGAGCTTGCGCAGTTCGGCGGAAGTGAATGCATGGGCAGAGTGGGTCATTCCAGTTGGAGTTTATCGGAAAGAGTGGATCAGAGCATTAACCACAGAGGACACAGAGTGCACAGAGGGCAAAGTAGGGAGATGAAGAGGTGCAAGAAAAGAGAGCCGCTACTAATCTTTGCTTCGGTCACTTAAATAATTCTGTCAACTCGTGCGGATTGTTCACCAGGACATCCGGCGGCACTTCTACTAGCGTGTGCGGAGCGAAGCCGTAGCTTACTCCGCAGGTCCATAGGCCTGCGTTTTTTCCCGTTAGTACGTCGATCGAGGAATCGCCGATCATCATGGCTTCTTCGGCAGAGGTGCCGGTTTCCGAAAGCAACTGACGGGCTCCGAAAGGGTAGGGTTTCTTGGTTTCGAAGCTATTGCCTCCGTACACTTTTACGAAAAATTCTCCGAGTCCGAGCGCTTCCACAATGGCTCGAGAAGGATTGACCGGCTTATTAGACAAAATGGCCATTTGCACTTTCGGATTCCGCGCATGGATTGCGGCGAGAGATTCTTTTATCCCGTCATAGACCTGGGTGTAATCGAGTTTGTGGACGCGGTAATAATCAAGAAAATATTGCAAGGCCTGATCGAAAAACTTCTCATCGGAGGGATCTCCCAGGGCGCGGCGGACCAGCATTGGCGCGCCGTCCCCCACGTAGGAGGCGATTGCGTCTCCGGGGAGTTCTGGCCTCTGCAGATGCCGCAGCAACGCATTGATGGAATGGATCAGGTCGAGGCGTGAGTCGACGAGCGTCCCGTCAAGATCGAAAATTAAAAGACGAAGCTGGCTTGGAGAAAATTGGCGGTTGAATTGGATCATGAGAAGGTGTTAAACACTTCGTGCAGCAGGTTTCGCGGGTTCTTTCCAGGCATATTTATGAATAAGTTACTAGTTCTTAGCTGTCAAATTTAGCGGAATTTTACTGCTACCACGAATCCAGTATATTCGGAACTCTCGATCAGGATTTACAATGCAGTTAGCGGTGGATGTTTAATTAATGGCGACGACAAAAGCGAACCCTCGATCGTCCGGCGTTGCAGAGCGCGCGAATAAGGCTAATAAGACATACGAAGGCTTGACCCGGCAGCAGCTCATTGAAGCCTACCGGATCATGTACATGTCGCGTCGCCTTGATGACCGCGAGATCCTGCTCAAACGGCAACAAAAGATATTCTTTCAAATCTCTGGTGCGGGCCATGAGGCAGTCGGGGTCGCTGCCGCGCTTGCGCTGAAGTCCGGCTACGATTGGTTTTTTCCTTATTATCGCGATCGCGCACTGTGCCTGGGGCTCGGAGCCACTCCTTATGAAATGTTATTACAAGGTGTTGGCGCGGCTGAAGACCCAAGTTCCGGCGGACGGCAGATGCCTTCGCACTGGGGATATAAGAAGCTGAACGTGGTTACGGGTTCCTCCCCGACGGGAAGCCAAATTCTCCATGCCGTGGGATCCGCCGAGGTCGCTCGCTATCTTTCAGCTCATCCCAACGCCGCTCAAAGAGCCGAGGGCGATTACCGCCAGTTCAAGGAAGTAACATTTCACGGCGATGAAGTGACATACACATCGCTTGGTGATGGCACCACAAGCGAAGGCGAATTCTGGGAAGCGCTAAATACTTCCTCGAACAATCGGCTTCCGATCATATTCCTGGTCGAAGACAACGGATACGCCATTTCTGTTCCTGTCGAAGTACAGACCGCAGGCGGAAATATTTCACGGCTGGTTTCCGGGTTTCCCAATTTTCATTTTGAAGAAATAGACGGGACTGATCCTGTAGCAAGTTATGCTGCCTTCGTGCGTGCTGCTGCGCATTGCCGTTCGGGCAATGGTCCGGCTTTCATTCATGCGCATGTGATTCGACCTTATTCGCATTCGCTCTCGGATGACGAACGTTTATATCGGCCAGATGCGGAACGGCAAAGGGATGCGGCTCGCGATCCGATTTCACGGATGCAGATGTTTCTTATCCGCGAGGGCATTCTCGACGAGAAGGGAATTACGAGCCTCGAAAAGCAAGTCGATGATGACCTGCAAATTGCCGTGGACCGGGCTTTACAGGCTCCGTTTCCGACTCCCGACACGGTTGAGCAATTCTTGTACTCGCCGAATCTTGATCCGACTTCTTTGGCTTTCGATACCCAAGTAGCAGCTGCAAAACAAGAAGCTGCTGCGGGCGATGGAAAAAAGAACGCCGCGAAAACGATGGCCGATCTGATCAATTCGACGTTGCGCGATGAGATGAGGCGGGACGAGCGCATCGTGATGTTCGGAGAAGATGTAGCCGATTGCAGCCGCGAACAATATCTGACGCAGAAGATGGTCAAAGGTAAGGGTGGAGTCTTTAAGCTGACTTCTGGTTTGCAGTGCGAGTTCGGATCGGATCGAGTCTTCAATTCTCCGTTGGCGGAAGCGAATATTGTGGGTCGGGCTACGGGAATGGCTGTGCGCGGACTCAAGCCGGTTGTCGAGATCCAGTTCTTCGATTACATCTGGCCGGCAATGATGCAGCTGAGGAACGAATTGCCGACGATTCGGTGGCGCTCGAATAATGCGTTTTCAGCGCCATGCGTAATTCGCGTTGCGATTGGCGGCTATCTTACCGGCGGCGCGATCTACCACTCCCAATGCGGCGAGAGTACCTTCACTCACATTCCCGGATTGCGGGTGGTTTTCCCCTCGAATGCGCTCGACGCTGCCGGACTACTGCGCACCGCGATTCGTTGCGATGATCCGGTATTGTTTCTTGAGCATAAACGCTTGTATCGCGAGACCTACGGGAGAGCGGCGGATCCTGGACCCGATTACATGATTCCGTTCGGCAAAGCTAAAGTCGTCCAGCCGGGAACCGATCTTACAGTGATTACCTACGGAGCCGTTGTGCCGCGTGCCCTGCAAGCCGCGCAGAAGCTAGAACGCGAAAACGGAGTCAAGGTCGAATTGATTGATCTGCGCACGTTGAATCCTTTCGACTGGGAAACGATTTCGGCTTCAGTGCAAAAGACAAACCGAGCGATCGTGGCTTATGAAGATACGCTCAGTTGGGGCTATGGAGCCGAGATTGCCGCAAGAATTGCCGATCGTCTGTTCGAGCACTTGGATGGGCCAGTGCGACGGGTTGCAGCGAAAGATACGTGGATCGCGTACCAGCCCCTCTTGGAGGACGCGATTCTGCCGCAATCGGCCGATCTTTTCAGAGCGATGAAAGAGCTAGCTGAATATTAAAATTCAGCTGTCAGCCATCAGCCCTTAGCTGTCAGTTTGCAGTTCTCACTGAAAGTTCTAGGCCAATTTCTTATACGGGAACATCCTTCGTAACTGCCCACTTTGGTGTCAACCTCACCTCGCAGGCTTTAGACTCTGAGCAGCTTGGGAGGGTTCATGAAAAGGCTTCTCGGAATTGCGGCTTTGTGTTTGGCGTTCGTTGCGCCCGTGCTTGCTCACGAGCATCGGCTTTCGCCAGAGGATCAGGGCAGGTTCGACAGCTATTACTCGCGGTGGCAGGAGTATAGACAAACGAATAATCGCGAGCAGATGGCAAGCATGGAAAGGCGCATGTTCGATTTGTATGCGCGATATGGGATTCCGCGTGAGGTTCCCTATGAAAGAGTAGCGTCGAATGGCCAGGGGTTCCGTGGCGATGATCATGATCGTGACCGAGACCATGATCGTGGCGGCGATCATGATCGGGAAAGAGATCACGACAGAGATCGGGACCAGGACCGCGACAGAGATCACGATCGCGACCATGACCGGGACCGCGATCACGATGCTTATCGAGGCTACGACAACTGGCGCGGGCGTCTTCAGGGTGACGATCAGCGCAGGTTCGACAGCTATTTCTCCCGCTGGCAGCAATATCGCCAGAACCACGATCGGGATCAGATCGTGAGCATGGAACTCCGAATGAATGATGTGATGGCCCGCAACAATATTCCCGCTGACACGCCTTACTGGCGGCTGGCTTCCAATGTGGATTGGCATGGCTGGGTTCGCTGGAGCCGGCAACTATCACCCGAGGACCAGGGCCGGTTCGACAGCTATTATTCACGGTGGCTAGAGTATCGGCAGCGGCGCGATTGGGATCAGGTCAGAAGCATGGAAGGACGAATGAATGATGTGATGGCGCACTACAACATTCCCGGCAACGTCCCTTATGATGTGATCGCTTCGCAAAGATAGGGTAGTTTGGCAGCAATCGTGACTGGGGCCGGATTGCGGCCCCATTTTCTTGTCCTGATACTAATTACTGGATTTTTTTCGTAACTCTCGGGCCAACCCTCATCCGCAGTTCAGAGTCAGAGTCATAGTCTTGCCACGAAGCAGTTTCTAGAGCATAGCTGCCTCGTTATCTTGAATGGAGGGCGATTATGAAAAAGTTTATTGGAGTCGCGGCTCTGCTGCTGGCGTTCGCACTGCCTGGCTTTGCTCAGGAGCATCGGCTTTCTCCCGAGGACCAAAGCAAATTCGACAGCTACTACTCGCGCTGGATCGAATACAGACAGACAAACAACCGTGATCAGGAGCGCAGCATGGAACACCGTATGCGCGAAGTGATGGAGCGGAATGGTATTCCCGGCGATGTGCCTTTTGACAGGGTTGCCTCAAATGGAAGAGAGGGCGGATATGATCGCGATCGCGATCGCGATCGTGACAACTATCGTGACAGAGATGGAGACCGTGACCATGATCGTGGTGGGGATCGATGGAGCGGACGGCTGTCGCCGGAAGCGCAGCGGGACTTTAACAGTTACTATTCCCGCTGGCAGGAATATCGGGAGAGCAACAATCGCGAACAAATGCACAGTATGGAAGAACGGATGGAGGATTTGAAGGCCCGGAATAATATCCCACAGAATGTCCCCAACGACGTGATCGCATCGGGTGGGCGGCGATACTAATCTTCCGTCAAAACTATGAGCATATGGCCCGGAACAACCGGGCCTTTCGTTTTTTTACTTACGGGAGCGTCCAGTTCCTAGTCCACCGCGCAGCGCTTCAAGTGCGATCGGTCCCGGACCGAAAAAGATCAATGCGAACGCGATAGCCGCCAGTGCGAGAGGGAATTGGTACCCACCATTACCGAGCAGTCCATTGTGCCAATGCACTTTCACGATCGCGACCACTAGGTCGACCGTGATAGCAAAGGCGGCGAGCCGCGTGAGCAGACCAACGATTACAAGAATGCCACCAAAAAATTCCGCGGCAGCAGAAAGATAGGCCAGCCATCCGGGTAATCCGAGACTACCGACGAACTGTACGTGGTGATGAAGGCCCCCAAAAACCTTGGAGTACCCGTGACCGATCATGATGATCCCGAGCACGAGGCGCAAAACGAATAAGGCAAAAGGCTGGAGACTGTCTAAATAGCGCAAAGCTTCCTCCGGATAAGTAAAAAAGGAAAGAAGATTATCGCATTGAGCATGGATTTACGAGCGATGAAAAGCCGGGGAAGCTTCTTCGAAAATATCCGAGAATAAAACCCGTATCTACTCGTAGCGCAATGCCTCGATTGGATCGAGACGAGATGCGCGAATTGCGGGAACCATTCCGCTTATTAACCCAACGGCTCCCAGAATGATTGCGGCTACGATCAGTGTTCCCGGCGCAATAATAAGGCGTATATCTCCTGCTGCAGCATTTTTCGCGAATGCGCTGTACAAGGTGAGCCTTCCCACAGAAAGTGCAACCGCATAAGCGAGAACCACTCCGAGCACTCCACCAATGAACGTAATTGCAAGAGCCTCGGCGAGGAATTGCACCAGGATATGGCGCCTACGTGCTCCCAATGCCTTCTCTACTCCAATCTCTCGGGTGCGCTGGGTCACTGATACGAGCATGATGTTCATCAGGCCGACTCCGCCAATGCCAAGCGTCAATGTTCCGATAAATCCGAGCAGAATCTTCAAACCCATCGTGATGATCTCGAATTGATGGACCTGCGTCATCAGGTTGAACACCCTCATGGCACGGCGATCCGCCTGACTGAATTTGTGTTGAGTTGCCATCACATCGCGCGCTGACTGTTCGAGTCTCTCGTACTCAGGAGTTTCGTAGTTGAACCAGATGGAGTCGAGATAGTGTGTGTCCTTAAGATCGCTCATGCTCGTGAAAGGTATGTAGATGACGCGATTGATATCGTCATCTCCCTCTTGCATTTTAGGTTTTAAAATGCCGACGACTTCGAAGCTCAGGCCATCTATACGAACGTGCTCCCCCAGCGCGTTCCGCCCCGAAAACAACTTCTCTTTAGCCTCCGAGCCTAAGACGGCCACGCGAGCGTGCTGCATCTCGTCTTCAGCGTTATAAAAGCGGCCTGTGCCCAGTTTGAGAGCGCGAACGGAAAGGACATTAGGATAATTGCCGGTCACGTTCCATGCGAATGTGCGAGTTTCATACTGAATGTTGGCTTGCTTCGAAACTTCGGGAGTAATGTGAGTGATCTGGGGAAGATTGGTGGTGAGCGTCTCCACATCATCCATCGTGAATCGGACGGGCACTCCAGCTTTTTGGCCGCCTGCCTGCATCGAAGTGCGGCCCGGCACCAAAATCATCAGCTTCGTGCCAAAGTTGGCGAAGATGTTGGCGCAGGCTTGGCCGAAGCCGTCACCATAGGCCAGCAGCATGACAACTGTTGCTATGCCCCAGGCCATTCCAAGCATGGTGAGCGCGGTGCGGCGGCGGTTGTACCGCATCGCGCCATAAGCTTCATGAAACAAATCGCGAAACATCGTGCTCCTGAAATCTGTTACGAGTTTACTCTTGTCGGAGGGCTTCAACAGGCGGAAGCATGGCGGCTTTGCGAGCGGGATAGATTCCGGCAATCACTCCAGCGACGGTTAAGCTTGCGATCGCAAGAATCGCGGTCATGGGGACCAACTTGGGAGGATCGAATCCGCCCGGCCCCTGCACGGTGCCCATAAGCATCATCAGGCCGCCAGCTGCGCCCATTCCAATGAGCCCACTGAATAGCGTCAGAATGATTCCTTCCAGAAAAAACTGAAACAGAATGCTACGGTTGGTGGCACCTAGAGCTTTACGCAACCCGATCTCGCGGGTGCGTTCGCTTACAGCTACTAGCATGATGTTGATAACGCCGATCGCACCTAACGCGAGCGTGACCAAACCTACGGCTCCCAGAAACGTGTTCATGGCATCGAAGATTGTGCCCACCATTTTCGATTGCTGAATCGTGTCCCAGCCCTCAAAAGCATTCACATCGTGATAATCGAAGCTGTGGTTGCGGGCGATGATCCTGCGAACTTCATCCTGAGCGACTAAGTGTTCGTCGGTAACGCGCGGCTGGTAGTTGATGAACGAAATGGAGTTTTGGTGGTTCTCGCCTTTAAGCGGAAAATCAGTGGCCATCACCTGATAGGGAATGTAGCCCCGCATATTCGTGGAATTGTCGTCTCCACGTCCTACTCGACGAATGCTACCGATAACTTGAAAGCTGATGCCATTGAGCAGGATGCTGGCCCCAACAGCAGGCCGACCAGGAAACAAGTTCTTCGTTAGTTCATCGCCGAGCACTATGACGCTGCGCTTCTGCGTCTCGTCGAGCGCGTTCAGCCATCTTCCTTGCTTGAGAGGAAGAAATCGGATGTCGCTGAATTGGGGCTCGACGCCAATAATCTCGCCATTTGCAGTGGCAAACTCGCTCACAGCATGCACGTCGGCACGAGAAAGAACAGGAGACGCATTACGGACGTGCGGTGCTTCCTTATAGATGTCCAGAAAGTCTTGATAAGTAAGTAGATAATTCCTCGCGGAATTCATTCTCCCTTCAACGACTGGGGCACGTCCGGGAAATATGAACATGATGTCTTTCCCGTACTCGGCCATTTCCCGTTTGTTCCCTGATCGGAATCCTTCTCCCAAGCCAACCAGCAACAATAGGGATCCGACGCCCCATGCAATGCCGAACATGGTGAGGAAGGAACGCAGTTTGTGTCCCCACAAGTTGCGGAAAATTTGCGCGAAAAGGTCCAAGCTGGTGCGCATGATGAAATATTGTATCGCCAAGACAAGTACACAGCCTCCTAGCTGGATTCTCTGATCGAGTGAGCTTGGTTGGTTAAGTTCTTAGACTGAGCTCAGAGCTGAAATCGCAGGAGGACGCGCAGCACGTTTAAACGAATCCATTCTTCCCTTGCGTACAACAACTTTGGTACTGCCGTTAGTACTTTAGTTATGGTTCTCAGGTGACGCAGGAAGGCCACATCTATGGAATGCTATTAGTAGGCCTGCTTGGGCTTAAAAGCCCAATATATAGACTGTGTGTGCAACTGGTCCAAGCCTAACTTCCAAGAAATCCCCATAAAACCCAATAAAACGCGGAGAGACGCTTTGACCTCCCGTCATTCGGGGCTGATATATGCTCAGCACACCTAAATCACTCGAACAGGTTTTTCGAGGGTGGTTTGTGCTGTTTCGATTGTCGGCGAATTGCATACGAAATCGGAACGCAGGACCTAGAGGCGATAGCAGGACGAAGACGAAGAGGGATTGGAATTATGGCCGACTCGCGAGAAGTCATGAACATTCGACAGGCTTCGCAGTATTTGGGAGTGAGTCCGGACACGCTTTACAAGTACGTGGGCGAACAGAAGATTCCTGCTTTCAAGTTGGGCAATCGTTGGCGGTTCAAAAAATCGAAGCTGGACGAATGGATGGAACAGAAATCCAGCCAGGTGGAAGTCCAGAGCAATAAACCGAAGGCGGCTGCCAAAGCTGCCGGGCAACTGTAAAGGCGGGCACATGTTTGGATTGGGATCGAAGTCGATTGTTGGTCTGGATGTGGGGTCGTCAAGCATAAAGGCCGTTGAACTGAAGAAAGGCCGCAACGGAATTGAAGTGACTCATTTGGGGCTGGAACCGCTGGCTCCAGATATTGTCGTCGATTCCATGATCGTGGATTCAGGCACGGTTTCGAGCGCTATTTCGAAGCTGTTCGCGGAGACCCAGATTAAGACAAGAAGCGTGGCCACGGCAGTCAGCGGGCACTCGGTTATCGTCAAAAGGATTTCTTTGCCTTCCATGAGCGATCAGGAACTGGCTGAGACGATCCAGAAAGAAGCCGCTCAGCACATTCCCTTTGATCTGGCAGACGTAAATCTCGATTACCAGATTCTTTCAGAAGACGCCGGCAATCCGCAGATGGATGTTTTGCTGGTCGCCGTAAAGAAGGACAAGATCCTGAATTACACCAACGTACTCTCGATGTCCGGCAAGGCTCCGGCTATTGTGGACATCGATGCCCTCGCATTGCAGAACTGCTACGAGTACAACTACGAACCCGCGCCGGGGCAGGTGGTGGCGCTCTTGAACCTGGGCGCTAGCGTAATGAACATCAATATCGTGAAGGGCACTACACCGTTGTTCCCGCGCGACGTCAGCGTAGGCGGGCATCAGTATACGGATTCGCTCCAGAAGGAATTAGATCTGAGTTTTGACGATGCGGAGTCGTTGAAGCTAGGAAACAAAGTAGGCACGGTCAGCGAAGATGCGAAGACGCCGATTCTACAGCAAGTGACCGAGATTATCGTGCTTGAGATTCAAAAGACATTCGACTTCTTCCGCGCGAGTGCAGCGGGAGAGCACATCGAGAAAATTTATTTAGCGGGCGGGTCTTCGAAAGTTCCGGGATTGGTCGAGGCGTTGCGGCAAGAATTTTCTTTGCCGGTGGAGATCTTTAATCCATTCCAGAAGATTGCTCCGCCAGTAGATGGCCCGGGAGCGGAGTTGATCGAGAAGAACGCGGGCCAGTTGGCAGTTGCAGTGGGTTTGGCCCTAAGGAGTTTTGAAAGCTTATGATCCGAATCAACTTACTCGGAATACCGAAGGCAAAAGGGAAGCGCTCAAGTGTCGCAGCTCCAGCGATCATGGAGATGGGCGACCCTATCTCCCCCATGCTTAAGCTGGTCATCCTGCTCGCTCTGGTGGGAGCGGGCAATTACTACTACTGGAACCAGCTTGATAAGCAGAGCAAAAGTATCGCCTCCCAACTTCAGCGCGCGGAAGTCAAGACTCGGGAACTGGCCGATGTGAAGACGCACTACCTAGAGCGGCAACGTCAAGCCGACAACTACAAACGGCGCGTGGACATAATTGATCAACTTCGCGCAGGTCAGGCTGGACCAGTCAACTTGCTGAACACGATCGGGGACACTGTAAATACAACCGAGGCAGTTTGGCTTAGCACCATGAAGGATCAGGGGCCCAGTATCGATATTGAAGGCACCGCTCTGAGCGCAAATGCAGTCGCAAATTTAATTCAGAACCTACAAAAGACCGGATACTTCAAAAACATCGAGATCAAAGAGACTTTCCAGGACGATACGGTGAAAGATTTGCAGGCCTTCCAGTTTACGTTGACCTGCGAGAAGGTGACATCCTAAGGCGGGAGCATATGGGAAATCTAAGTGAAATATCGGGTCTCAAGCAGTGGGGTGTTTTGCTTCTAGCGGGCATACTCGTTACTGTCGCTTTGTTCTTCACCGTCTTCAAGAGTCAACGGGCTGAGAACGATAGCGCACAAACGAAATTGCAGGCCAAATTAAAAGAAAATGCAGAGCTCGAAGCATATCGTCCCAAACTGGCCGAGATCGAGCGGCAGGTCGCCAATTTGAAGCAGCAATTGGAGATTGAACGCAAAATTGTTCCCGACGAGAAGGAAGTGGATGGCTTCATCACAATGATGGACGACGAAGCGGCAAAGTCGGGAATTGAGATTCGACGATACACAGCCAAGCCAGTCGCCACTAAAGAGTTCTATTCGGAAGTTCCTTTCGAGATGGAACTGGATGGTCCTTACTACGGCGTCCTCGACTTCTTCGATCGTGTGAGCAAGCTGGAACGCATCGTGAACGTTTCGAATTTACTGGTGGCAAATACAAAGCGGGGCACCGATGCCAAGGCCAAGCACAGCTATCAATACGCGCCCAATGAGAGCATCGTGGCCACTTGTATGGCGACGACATTTTTTAGTCACGATGTAGCTCCGCCCATAGTGGTTACCCCAAAAGGTAGGGTCCAATGAAGCTAACACTAACGATTGGGATTGGTATTTTGAGTATCGCGAGCGCTGCCGTAGGGCAGACGCCGAACGTCATCGAGAGCACGCGGGCTAAGTTGAAGACTGCGGAGCAGCAAAAAGGCGCGGCCTTGAATGCTGCTTTGCCAGGTGCTCAGGGAACATCCGCTAAGCCGAGCCCGATTGCGGCCAAGGCGAGTGGCACGGCACCCATGGCGTTGCCTGCGACTAGCAAGCCAGTCGCAACGCGCGACTCTGAGAAATCAAAAGTTGGCGCGAGCAAAACTGTGGCTTCGAAGTCGACGATGACTGCGGTTAAACCCGTATCAAAGGTCGCCGACGCTAAGAGCACCAAAGCTGCAACCGCCAAGGCTACTACTGCCAAGGCTGCAACAGCGAAGCCTACGAGCGCGAAGGCTACAACCGCGAAGGCTACAACCGCCAAGGCGAAGACACCTCAGGGACTTGCGGGGAAGATGAAGGCCGCAAATTCGGCACCGGTCGTTGCTGTCGAAGACAAGAAAAATCCTTTGGACGCTAAAAAGGAAGCTCAGAAAAAGCAGATTAACTTGACCGGCCGGCGTGATCCATTTTTGAGTCCGGTGGTAAGCCGGGCTGCTGGCGGGTCTGGCTGTAGTAATGGCAAGCGTTGCCTTGCAATCGATCAGATCGCTCTCAAAGGCGTGGTCAGGTCGGAGACGGGAATGATCGCGGTCGTGACCAATGCGCTGGAAAAAGCTTACTTCTTGCACGAAAACGATCCCGTCTTTAACGGATATGTAGTCAGAATTACCGGAGACTCCATTGTTTTCAAGGAGACCATCCAGGACCGACTCGGAAAATCTCTAACACGAGAAGTTACGAAGAAGATTACGACGCCCGTAGCTTAAAGTCGGATTGCGGAATGGGAACAAACGATTCAGCAACAAGCTTAGTTTTATAGAAACATTATTAGCGGTCATCCTAAAGAAGAGTTATGGGGCGCCTCAAGCGCACACCGGGGAGAAGTGAAATGCGAAAGCAACTGCTGGGAAGTTTACCGCTGCTCTTGTTGGTCCTGATAGCGGCGGCCGAGACGCAGAGCACGAGTGGGGAGCTGACCAAGCATTCCGCGCTGCAAAAAGTGAATGTACTGCGTGGCGAGGATGGAATAACCGTCGAGATCACAGCTCGCGGGGCCATAACTCCTCAGGTGACTACGCTGGATTCGCCTGCACGCCTGGTAGTTGACCTGCCCAATACCGCGATGGCGACTTCGCTTAATCATATCGATGTGAACCGCGACGGCGTGAAGGATCTGCGGATTGGAAGCGATGGAAAAGCTGCCCCGACCAGCCGCGTCGTAATCGATCTGATGCATGCATGCAAATATGAGCTGCTGCCTGGCGGAGACAATAAGGTGTTGGTCAAGCTGTTGGGCGACTCCGCGTCTACCAAAGCGCCGCAATCAACGGATGCCGCGAAGCAAGATGCTATTACTGCAAAGCCAGCGACGGCGACCTCAGTGAGCGTTGCAGGTAGGCCAGTTGGCGACAGCAATGCCGCGATCCAAGCAGCGGTGATTAAGGCTTCTCATATTAAGTCGAGTCCCACTCCAAGTGTCTCAAGCGAAAATGCTTCTGGCCGGAATACCGCTTTAGCCGGCGCTAACAAGTTGGTTTTCGTCGAACCTACATTTACGCCGAAGAGTGCGTCCGACACTCCAGTTGCAGTGACCAGTCAGCCGGTAAGGGCGATCAACGCGGCCTCCAAATTTATCGAGAAGCCGGAGGGCAATTTGTTGCCGCCAACCAGTGCAGCGATGCAGCCACAAGCCACATCATCGGGCGCAGCACCGGCATTTCAACCTGCGGTGAACATGGCAGCTGAGCAGAAGGCCCAATCGGCACAACAACCTGCGACCGTGGGCCCCAAATATACCGGCGAGCCGATTTCGGTGAACCTGAAAGACGTGGACCTAAAAGACTTTTTCCGGCTGATTCATGAGATCAGTGGTCTGAACGTGGTGCTTGATCCGAACGTGAAAGGAACTCTAACGATTGTGCTCGATGATGTGCCGTGGGATCAGGCCCTGGATATCGTTCTCAAGAACAACGATCTCGACCGCCAGCTTGAGGGAAATGTACTGCGCGTCGCGACGCTTGAGACGTTGAAGGCAGAGGCCGATGACCGCCGCAAGGCACGTGAAGCGGAAGCTCTTGCTGTAGACAAAGTTACGATCACGCGTTTTTTGGGCTATGCACACTCGAAAGATGTGGTGCCCACGGTGAAAAAATTCCTAAGTCAGCGTGGCGAGGTAATCTCGGACGATCGTACCAATGCGCTGATCATTTCAGATATTCCTGCGGTGATGCCTGGTCTCGACCGATTGCTCACGCAATTAGATCGCAAGACGCAAGAGGTGGAAATCGAAGCGCGTGTAGTAGCCGCGACTCGCAGCTTTGCTCGTGACATCGGCACACAGCTTGGTTTCGGTTGGGGAAACGGCCACACCGCAGTGGGAGGTGCTAGCTCAGCAGGCACCTCGCCGATTACAGTGGGTGGAATCAACCCTGGCTACATAACCGTCGGCGGCGTCGGTACCGCTGCAGGCAAAGGAACACAGATTCCACTGTTCTCGAATCTTGCGTCTGCGGCTCCGACTAGTGGTCTGAGCTTTGTGAATGCCAGCAGCAATGTGCAGATTGATGCGATCTTAACCATGGCGGAGTCGCGTGGTTTAGTTAAGATCTTGTCCCGTCCGCGAGTTGTCACGCAGAATAATATTCAAGCCATAGTTAAACAAGGTACACGCGTTCCAATTACAACTCAGTCCCAACTAGGTGGGCCGCCGACGGTTACTTATATTGATGCCTTTTTGCGACTGACTGTCATTCCGCAGATCACTTCAGAGAAAACCATTTTTCTGAACGTGGACGTCGAGAACACAACTCCTGACTTTAGTCATCAGGTCTTGAATAACCCAAGTCTTATTACCCAGCAGGCTACCACGCAAGTGCTGGTAACCGATGGCGGCACAGTCGTGATTGGAGGCGTCATTCAGACAAACAACTCGATCTCGATTGCACAAGTACCGTTGCTTGGGAATATTCCCTGGCTGGGTAATCTGTTTAAGCACACGACCGTCAGCACTTCGAGTGAAGAGCTGATCTTCTTTATTACGCCACGCATTATCGAAACGTAAAGACAAGAGTCGGCCAACAATTCGTCAATCGGGGTAGAAGTAAAACGGACGCCGGAACCTGACAATCTTGTCAGACCGGCGCATCTGTTTTTTGGGGGTTGGACGATTCTCATGCGCTATTTAGTTTACGCAGGTGATCTCAGATAAACGCTCGTCCCCCGGCAGGTACTAAACTGGTTGAACATGGACTATGAATTTCGCCAGAAAAAGGCCTCCGCCTCCTTAGATGAGCATCACATTGATGGAATCCTGATTACTCATCTTCCAAACGTCCGGTACTTATGTGGATTCACAGGCAGCGCGGGGGCGCTTCTGCTTACACATGACAGCCGTACCTTCTTTACCGATGGGCGCTATGAATTGCAGGCGTCCCAAGAGATCGAAAACGCTAAGGTCGTAATAAAACGGTCCGCACCCATGCAGAGTGCGGCGGAATGGATGGTACGGAATGGCAGAAAGCTGGGGTTGGGATCGAGAAAGCCTTTCAAACTGGGAATCGAGGCGGAGCATCTAAGTGCCGCTTCCGCTCAACGGCTGGGGCGCATGTTGCCCCAGGGCTGCAAAGTCGCACATACCTCGATAGTGGTGGAGCGTATCCGTATGGTCAAGGATGCGGAGGAGTTAAAGGTCCTGCGCTCCGCGGTTTTACTCGGTTCGAGCGTATTTGATATTGCGCTGAACAGGATACAAGCCGGTGTTAAAGAGACGGAAGTGGCCGCTGAACTCGAATATGATGCTCGCCAATCCGGGGCCGAAGCGATGTCATTCCCCTCGATTGTGGCATCTGGGAAACGTTCTGCGCTGCCACATGGGGTGGCCTCAGTGGCTGCGATCCCGTCTCGAGGGTTCGTAGTCTGTGACTTCGGTGTTATACTCACGGGCTACTGTTCTGATATGACCCGGACGGTGCATGTGGGACGTCTAACGCCGGAAGCTCGGCGAGTTTACGGGGCTGTGCTTGAGGCCCAATTGGCGGCAATCGCGGCCGTGAGAGATGGCGTGAGCGTTTCAGAGGTCGACGGGGCTGCTCGTAAGTCACTGCAAAAAAGAGGATTAGCAGATTATTTTACGCATTCCACCGGGCACGGGGTGGGGTTGGAGATCCACGAGGCACCTCGAATTGCACCCGGACAGACGGAGATTCTTCGAGCCGGTATGGCAATAACGATTGAGCCGGGAGTCTACATTTCCGGGACATTCGGAGTGCGTATTGAAGATATGGTTGTGGTCACTGAAAGTGGATGCGAGGTGCTGACGCCCACTTCCAAGGAGCTGATGATCCTGTAAGTTTCTAATAAGAAGTCGGGGTTCGGAGACAAATCCCGGCGGTCTCATGCGGCCCCTCTCTTCTCTTGAGAGATCCGTGAGAAAGTAATACGTCCCACCTTTAGACATGAATCAAAAAGAACTGAAAGAACTTATAGAGTTCTTAATCGAAAAGGATATTGCCGAGTTCGAACTGGAACGTGGCGATGTCAAGGTACGGATTAAGCGTGGCGCGGAAAGTCCTTCGACGAGTGCTCCAGATACGCGGTATTTCGCGGTGCATTCCGCTCCTCCTGCTGCACCCGAGCTTGGTTCCTCACCGGCTGCCTCGACCCCAACCGCTGCTCCAGTTGCAAAGGAACCGGCACCTGCGCCGGAGGAAGCCTTGCACATGGTGCATTCGCCGATCGTTGGGACCTACTACGAGTCGCCTTCACCGGGGTCACCTCCATTTGTAAAGCCGGGAGACGTGGTGGAAGTTGGGCAGGTGCTTTGCATTGTTGAAGCCATGAAATTGATGAACGAAATTGAGTCCGATGTCGCCGGCGAAATTGTGAAGAAGCTGATTGCCAACGGCCAGCCGATTGAGTACGGGCAGGACTTGTTCGCGATCCGGCCACGAAAGTAAGAAAGTGTGACTTGGGCGCGCCCTGTTTTATTGTGGGCGCCTTTTTTTGCTGAATATCACAGCTGCGGCAGGCAGATAAGCTACTCCAATCAATGTTTAAAAAGATTTTAATCGCTAATCGTGGAGAAATTGCTTTACGCGTCATTTGCGCGTGCAAAGAGCTGGGTATTCGCACTGTCGCCATTTACAGCGAGGCCGACCGGAATTCTTTGCACGTTAAGTTCGCCGACGAGGCGATTTGCATTGGTCCTCCTCAGCTTGGACAAAGCTATCTGAATATTCCCGCAGTGATCAGTGCCGCTGAGATCGCGAACGTAGACGCGATTCATCCTGGCTATGGGCTGCTTGCGGAGAATGCCAACTTTGCCGAAGTCACCGAGACCTGCAACATCAAATTCATTGGTCCTCCTCCGGAAGTGACTCGGTTAATGGGTGAAAAAGAGAAGGCCCGCGCCGCCATGAAGAAGGCAGGTGTGCCGATTCTGCCTGGGTCGGAAGGCATTCTTGCTAGCGATGGAGAAGCCCTGGAGTGGGCGAAGCAGGTCGGCTTCCCGGTCATAATCAAAGCGTCCGCAGGCGGTGGTGGGCGCGGGATGCGCATTGTCCGCAGCGAAGGTGAACTTCCTGCGCTATTCAAAGCCGCACAATCTGAAGCAGCGTCGGCGTTTGGCAATGGCGATCTTTACATGGAGAAGTTCATTGAGCGGCCTCGGCATATCGAGTTCCAGATTCTCGCCGATGAATACGGCAACGTCGTTAGCCTCGGGGAGCGGGAGTGCAGTATTCAGAGGCGACATCAGAAACTTTTGGAGGAGTCGCCGTCCCTGCAGGTGACGCCCGAGTTGCGTCAAGAGATCGGGCAAATTCTATCCAAGACTCTTTCTGGCATTGGATATCAGAATGCGGGCACGATTGAATTTCTAATGGATGAAGACCGCAAGCTTTACTTCATCGAAATGAATACTCGAATTCAGGTCGAGCATCCGGTGACGGAGATGGTCACAGATGTTGACCTCGTGAAAAGTCAGATCCTGCTGGCCGCTGGAGAGCGGCTTGAGAACGTCTTGCAAGGTCCAATTGTCCACCGCGGCCATGCTATTGAGTGCCGCATCAATGCTGAGCATCCTGAGAAGTTCACGCCGTCGGCAGGGAAGATTACTGCGTTCCATCCGCCTGGTGGGACTGGTGTTCGCGTGGATACGGCGGCATACGCTGAGGGAACCATTCCTCCTTATTACGATTCTTTGATCGCAAAGCTTATTGTGCGTGGCAAGGACCGCACCGAAGCCATTTCACGCATGTCGAGGGCGCTTGAAATGTTCATTGTCGAGGGGATCTATACGACAATCCCACTGCAGCGCAGGATTTTGGCGGATCCGGACTTCCGCGCCGGGAACTTTAACACGACGTTTATTGAGCACTTCTTGGCGAAAAGTAGGGCTCAAGGGTAGACGCCCAACTTCACCACCCACCCTTGCAAAAAACGCAAGGATGGGGCACCCTCGGTTTTGCAGGTTCCAGCAAAGTAGCAAGCTCGTGAAATTGCCGACTATCCTAAATGATCTCTTTTCCTCGCCTGTACGCCATCCTGGATGCCTCTGCTTTCCCTAACATCGACGCCTTGTGTTTGGGCGCGCAGGAACTTGTGGCAGGCGGGGTGACTCTTCTCCAGTATCGAAATAAAAACGGCAATACCCGCGAGATGCTCGACTACGCCCGGGAGCTGAAGCGCTGGGTTGGCGGTTCGGCGGAGCTGATTTTGAATGACCGCGCGGATCTTTGTGTGGCTGCAGAGTTCGATGGGGTCCACGTGGGGCAGGACGACCTCTCGCCGACGGGTGCCCGCAAGGTAATTGGCGACCGATTGTGGCTCGGGGTGTCTACTCACAATCCCGGCCAGCTGATCGAAGCGGACAAGACTTCAGCG
>JAOAPG010000240.1 GCA_025462785.1 Acidobacteriaceae bacterium | reverse complement strand
CGAACTCCGAGCCGTGCGTAACTGGCCCTCCACCCCGGTACACCACGTCACCCCCGATCTGGACCGTGGTCCAAGAGTATTCGGAGGTTCCACGATCAGGTCCACTGAGCGGAAGCTGTGCCTCGTGTACTTCCATCATGGATGCCAATGCCCGGAGATTTGTGGTTATTGGCACTTTCTGCTTGGCAATCTCGATGGTGTCGAACTGGAGAGAAATTCTCCCACCGTTCGCTTTAGTTGCCGGGATCACATCGACTACATGCCCGGTCACTTTGGTACCAGCGTGAATCTTCGATTTGGCTCCGAGTGGAACGTCCTGCATGATAGTCGCAGTGATTGTCCTCCCGGCTTTGGTCTTTTTGGATTTTAGGGACGAGTCCAAACCGACAGGCAATACGGTTCCGAAAGGAATTACATCCTGGGCAAAAATTGCCGTCGAGCAGAGCCAAAGAATAACAAGGAATAGAGTTCTCACGAATGCTGCCTTCTCACCTATTTGATGCGGCTATTCTAAGCTGCGTGCCTTGGTTTGCTCCTGTTGCTATGCTCCGAACAAACGAAAGCCCGCGCTTGCATTCGGAACTGATATCGCCAAATGCAGTCGCGATCTCGACCAGCTCATCACCAGAAGACCGCGCTTCCCGGGTAGGACAAGAAATCACCGGAGGTCGTCATCCACGCTCAAGGGTTTTGAAGCGAACTTGGTGGAATGAATACCCCTTCCAGCGTAGCTGAAGCAAGACAGCCATCCTCGACAATTCGTCCGCCCGAAAGAACCAGAACCCTCCCAAAGGATTTGAATGTTGAGGGGCGGTGCGAGATGACAATCAGTGTCCACGCACGCAGGGACTGGAGCTTCTGCAGAACCATGACCTCCGCCGAAGGATCAAGGCAGGAGGTCGCCTCATCCAGGATGAGGACTCTCGGTTGGTAGAGAAGTGCCCTGGCAATGGCGAGGCGTTGGCGTTCGCCACCGGAAAGTTGGCAGCCTCCCGGCCCGATTCGCTGGCGAGTGTTGTCGGGCAGCGATGCAATGAGGTCCGACAGCCCCACAACTCGAATCACTTCTTCGAGTTCCTGGTCCGATGCCGTTGGCCTCACGAATCGCAAATTGGAAGCAATCGTGCCTTCGAACAGTACAGGATCGCGCGGAAGGTAACAAACCGTCCGGCGCAGGCTCTTGAGCCGCATATTTCGGATATCTTCGCCGCCAATACAGATCGATCCCGAAGCCGGGTCATACAGCCTGGCGATGAGCTTGACCAGCGTGCTCTTTCCGGCGCCGTTCTCTCCCGCGATTGCCAGGTGTTCACCCGGCAGGATCGAGAGAGAGGGAATGTGCAGCAGGTCCGCCTGCCTCGCATATCCAAAACGGACACCGGCAAAGTCGATCCGCAGCGAATGTTCATTCGGCAGGTGAACGGCGGCAGAGGTATTTGTCACGCGCGGACGCAAGGCAAACGCGGACTGCACCTGCCGGATACTGGCGAAGGTTTTCTGAGCCCGGGCGTAAAGTTCAGCCGCGCCACTGAGCGGATCGAAAAGCTGGGTCACAAAACCGTAGAAGGCGACCAGGCTCCCCATGCTCAAACTTCCTGCCAGAGCCCTCTCGCCGCCATACCCAATGACCGTACACATGGCGAGAACCACGGCGAGAGAACTCCATACCGTGAACCAGCTACCGGTCTTGTACAGCCTCTGCTGCGACCGAACTGCGCGGGCCAGGAAGCGAAATGCGCGCCGCTCCTGCCGTTTTTCCTGGCCCAGGAGCTGGATGGGAATTGCCGACGAAAGGTGTTCTTCGAGAAAGTTACTCCAGACGATCCGATCACTCTGCATGGTGTCCGCATCGGCAGCCAGTTTCTTGCGGAAGTAGTGCCTGGTAATCAGGAAGGCGGGAATAAGCGGAGAAACCGCCAGCGTCAACAGCGGGCTGAGCACGCACATGGTAGCGAGAGTGAATCCCGTGGTGAGCAACATCCGAAGAATTGCTGGCAGAAGGTCCGATCCGAAATATGCGATCTCGTCAATCGGTTCCTTGAGCGGATACATCACGGCGCCGACTGATGTGTCCTCGTAATAGTCCGCCGAGAGTGTGTTCAGGTGCTGCAGCAGGCCGACTCGCAACGTCAGCCCCATTCGTTGGGCAGCACTCAGCACCAAGTAGCTACCCAGGCTGGTGAGCGCGATCCTGCCCTGATGACCGAGGAATATCAGCAGCGCCGCGAGCACCATCAGTCCCACCCTCCTCTGAGGGAGGATCCCATCAATGAGCCATTTGAGGATGAGTGGAGTCAGGAGCGTGAGAAGGCTTCCGGCAGTGATGCAAACGAAACTCGCGACGTGCAAATGCAGGAGTTGTCGAATCTGTTTCGCTAGCCAGCAAAGCTCAGTGGGGAGCCACGCTGAGCCATGTCTTCGCTCCTGCCGCAAGGAAACGGACCTCCGCGTGATCGAACACTACTTCCGTGCGGCGGCTCTGTCCACCAGATCAGTGAAATGTTCGCGTTCCCATCAATTCCGCGGATTTGCCAAGATTCTGACCGAATCCTGCAAGAGTACCTTCCGGCATTCGTTCAGGAACTCGACAGACTCAAGGGATGTGAACGAATCGGTATGCGGAAGGCGCAGCTGTGCAGTCGCCCATCAGCGGCAGTGTGAAGCCCTAGGGAGGTGAAATTACAAGAGTACAATGCCCATCCTGATTCCAATGGTCACGGCTTCGGTGCGGCTTGAAGCGCCAAGCTTATCGAGAATCGAACTTATATGAAACTTCACGGTATGCTCTGAGATCGTCAGGCGTGAGGCGATCTGTTTGTTGCCCACACCCTCGGCGAGCATCCGTAGAATTTCAATCTCCCGTTGGGTCAGTTCCTCCACGAATTCGGCTTGCATATCGAGCGATTCTGAGCCAAAGCGAGCCGTCAATTGCTGGGCTGCGTCCGGATCAAGAAGAAACAGACCTGAGTTGACGGTCTGAATCGCCCACAGGATCTCCGTCGCTGCTGCTTTCCGCGGAATTATCGCCTTGACACCATTGCGCAGGGCGCGCGCAATCCAATGGGCGTCGGGGTTATCGATCAGAGCCACTATGGAAGCCCTAGTGTCTAGCGCCAGTGGCTGTGGATACCTGATGTGCTGAAGATCGGAACGATCCAGCTCCGCCAGAACAACGTCCGGGCGAAGCTCGCGTGCATGCGTTCCTAGAACGCTCGTAGCCGAGAAACTGCCAGCGAGCTGAAGTGAGAGTGCGCCCCGAACGATCGACTCCAGGCCAGCACGGCTGACAGCGGACTTCGCCGAGACCAGCACTCGAATCCGGCGAGCGTCGCCTGTCTTTGCCATCAAGCTACCGTGCCGGCCTATCGTCGAGTGAGAGGGTCAGCTGTACAGGAGACCCACCCCGCAGGATCGTGGCCGGAACTTTGTCGCCCACTTTTGCTGATAGCAGCATGTGTTGAATGCTCTCCATCCCCTCCAGTGCATTGCCTTCGAGCTCGACGAGAACGTCGCCCAAGAGAATTCCAGCTCTATCTCCCGGGCCGGTTGGTTCGACATGGACGATGACTAAGCCGCTGGTGATCCCGGAACGGAGCTTGCTACGCAGCGTCTCCGGTACGACAACCGGCTGCATCGCAAGCCCTAGATAGGGGCGTGCGATATGTCCTTTCTCCAACAGTTCGTCGACCACGCGGTTCACAGTGCTGGCGGGAATCGTAATCGCCCGGCCTCGCGCTACTCCACGGGTGTTGATACCGACGACCTTACCTTGAGCATTCACCAAGGGGCCGCCCGAAAACCCGGGATAAAGCTCGAGGTCGAGCCGGATATGCTGATCCACGCGGCCGCCGCGCCAGGTTCGCCATTCTCCGCTTAGCCCACCGATAATTCCAGCACTCGCCACGAGGTTACCTCGTTGACTGCGACCGAGAGCGAGCACAAGATTCGCCAGCTTCAGGCTGGACGAGTCTGCAACATCGGGCAGTGGAATCGTTTGGTCGTCCAGCTTCAAGATCGCCAGATCCGTTGATGGATCGCGCCCGGCAAGCGTTACCGGAGCAGATCTTTCCGGCCCGAGAAGTACGCTTAGATCCTCATCACGCCGAACACCGTGGTTCGCCGTCACCACGACACCCTTGCGCCATTGGATGCCACTCGATGTGATTCGATGCCGACCGTGAACTGCAACAACCGAAGGCCCGATGTTCCCGGCCACGGCTGCAAGGTCGTTTGACACGTTCTCTAGTGTTGAAGAACCCATATCTCCCCCTTGGACTGATCTTGACCGAACGTTTCTTCCGTGCAAGTTCAGCATGGCTCCTCAATAGAAAGCGCACATCAGCCATTCAGCTAGCCGCTACCTGGAAGACTGGCTAGGCTCAAAAACCGACCGGCTTTGCTGACTCGGCCCAAAACGATCGGTCATTGAGAAAATTGAGAGATGGAACGAAGGTGACGCGCGTAGAAAAGATTGAGGTGAGACCGTTCGCTGGACAGATATTTCGATTCGCCCCCCATCGATTTGGAGGTTGAGAATTTCGGTTCGAGAACGCATGAATTGGGCACGTGCACAACAATGGAATCGTGGATGTTCCGTTCCCGCACTCAGACGGGGATGCGCTCTCGGCCGAAGGTCTTGCCGCAGAACAGCGGTGAGTTCCGAAGTCCCGCTGGATCACCTTCGGATCCGCAGCGACGAAGACGTCACGCACGCGCTGCGGCTCAAGAGACTTTCCTATCTCGGCTACGCCGTCAAGTGGGTGTCGGATCCTCACAAATTATTTGAGCAGGAAAAGGTCACACGGGCGCTCAGAGCAGACTCTGAGGCCTACCGAAGGTTTCTCACAATTGCGACGATCTGCCCCACAACCTCGACCTCTTCGGGGTAACGGAGCTGTGTGGGACGGTATAAATTCGTAGAATACGGGTGCACGACGAGGTTGCCATTTTCGATGCCGCAACATGCACAAGAATAAGTTCCATCACGCTGCAAAAGGACATACAGGGGTTGCTGCCATACTGGCTTGGATCTGAAATGGACTGGGATTCTCTTCCGGCGATTCACCAGAACCAGCAGCGCATTCTCGAGATATGGGTGGAGAGCATTTCGCTGCCCGCCTGTCCAAAAGAAGTCGTGCAAAGAGATATTGCTCATACTAGAAATTGCTTCTATGGAGTTACGAAGGAAGAACGGAACCTCAATGCATTCCGCTAGCAATCCGGCAAGAAATCCGGCCGAAGTTGACTTTTCGCTGAGATGTTCGCATTCGGAAGGTCCACGCGGTCTAGGGACGAGATAGTCAGGTATCGATTCCAGTCCTAGCGTCTTTAGGTCAATTCCGAACGTCCTCAGAAACGTGTTGAATTGCAAACCGTAAACTAAACAGAGCGTCACAGTTTTGTGGAAGTGTCGAGGCGGAGTATCGCGTACTTCGTAGTCTGAAAGTGAACTGGGCGAGACGAAATATCGTTGGTCACCGAGCAGCTCTACAACCTGCCGGCTCAGTGTAGACGCCTCGCGCAGCGACAAATTCATCTTGTTGCGCGAGCTACGCAGCAGCTGCGCTACGGTAGGCTCACGCACAAGTGCTTCAGCTTTCCATTGTTTAGCCAAATAGTTCGGGACTTCAGGTTCCTCCCCTCTAAGCAAGGGACGAATCTCAAGATCCACGACGCCCAAAACCCGAGCCTGCTCCGGAAACTGGAGTTCGACCTGGGCATAGGAAAGTTGTGGACTGACAGGTACAAGAAGACTGTTCCCCATCGCACGCAGGCGACAGCAATAAAGCCCTTTGCCATGTTCGACTAGAAAAATCTGGGTCGATATCGTGCCATTTCTTCGGGTAACAAGATCGTTCCCGGTACCCGGGTTTACACGCACGATGCTGCCCGGTATCACCTCCGGGAAAGCTAATGCATCTTGATTGCCGATCCGTGCATAAAGAAAGCCTCTATCGGTGAACTCAGCCAGGGAGCCAAGTCGCTTGCTACTCGCGAATTGGAGGAGCTGCGCGAGAGGCGCAACCGAGGGAACGGGCGTGCTATTGTCCTTGTCTTCGAACCAGCGAATCCATGACTCTGTATCCTCAAGTGACGAGTTCAAGAGAATCGTCCGCTTCGATGGAAGCGCAATTTGTAACCGAGGAATCTCCTCGGGGCGAAATCCGAAAACGCGCAGCCAGTCGGTCAGTCTAAAGCCTGTAATGTGGCTAAGCGCGGCCACCTGGTAGATGCTGGGAGTAAATGCTCCGCGACGGAGGTCATAGTAGAGATTGTGCGGAAGAAAGTATGGAGAGGAATGGCCGTACAAAGAAGCTGAGCTTAGCGACACCCTGTAGAGACTGAGATTCTTGCACGCGAGGATTGACTGTACCCTTTCGGCAATGTCTCTGATTGGAATGTCAGATTCAGGCCGCACAGCCAGCGCTCCCGCTACTTCTTCTCCGCAAAGAGTTCTGGCGCGTGCCGGTTAGTACTCAAACGTGCTTGTGCCAGACAAGTATGATCGGGAGCACCCCCACGCCCGATATTCTTGCTCGCGAAGATCATTTGTATAAACGCAAATCTGCTATGGCATCACAGATTTTGTCGTTGTTGTCCGGTATTGCGGTCATAGGTTATTTCCCGCAGATAAATCGAGGGACGCGCAATAAGCCGTCCAAATCGGCAAGCTGATCTTTGGCCGGAGTTGCGAGCGTCCGGAAAACCGACTCCACAACTACGCGCTTGTTCCAACTCACAGGTGTTATTCGTTTTTGTAAAAAACTTGTTCCTGCTATGGACAACGGACACCTTTCTGGTACTATGCCGGAATTCCAGAGGGAGCAGTCCGATGTTGGCATCAACATCGCGTCCCGAAGCCGGCAGTTGGCTCAGAGCAAGGCGCAAGTGTCTACATCTGTCCGTTCGTCAAGTACAAAACCTAAGTCTCGCGATCGCCACGGAGAGGGGTGATAAGCGGTACTATGTTTCGCGTTCCTGGGTGACTGATATTGAGAACGGAAAATTCAAGCCTGGCGTGCAAAAGCTTTACACCCTGAGCCTCATATACCAGTGCGACTGGAAGGAAGTTCTAACTCGTTTCCAGATACCCCTGCCCGAAGTCGGCCGTGAACCGAGCCATATACTGCTGCCGTACACGCACTTGATCGAGAGGCCAGGAGGGAATGCCCAAAGTATCGAAATCCCGCTTAAGCTTCGCGACGAAGTGAGATTGGAGCACACCAATTTGGTATCGAGGATGTTCGAAAGGTGGGGAGAAATCCCCGTACCATTCCTCCAGGAGATGGATCTTCGAAAGTCTGTTTATGCGTATATCGGAAAAGAAGATTACACACTGTATCCGGTAATTCGGCCTTCCTCGATCGTGCAAATCGATCCCCGGCAGAGCAGGATTACAGCGGATCCATGGCACAGTGACTATGACCGTCCCATCTATTTTTTTGAACTGCGCGATCGGTACGTGTGCAGTTGGTGCGAACTGAACGGGAGCAACTTAATCCTTATTCCTTCCTCACAGTCGCGACTGCCGGCTCGACATCTGCGTTATCCGGGAGACGCAGACATCCTGGGAAGGGTGACGGGAGTTGCTATGCCTCTCGCTGATATGGTTCGCGCTCAAGTCATGGGGAACGTCCAGCGACCGAAAGGTGGCCCAAGGAAGTGATCGACACCAAAGCCTGCAATGCACTGAGCTATGCCGGCATCTTGACACTATAAGATTTGATTGACGTGTACGGTATTCGCCGTACATTCTATTCGGTCGATTTGGTCAAACTGCCAGAAGAAATTGCCAAGAAACTTCCAAAATATTCCGAGGTCCCGGCTAGGCTGCTGGGCCGCCTCGCGATCACTGCGAGTTTCAGAGGACGGAGGATGGGAGAATTTCTCTTGGTCGATGTCCTCTATCGCTGCTTGCGACAGGGCAGCCAAGTGGCTGCGGCAGAGGTAGTAGTAGATGCGAAAGACGAAGCAGCCAAACAATTCTATGAACACTTTGAGTTTCATGTCTCTGGCTGATACTCCGGGCCGAATGTTCTTGCCGATGAGAACGATAGAGAGGCTATTCCACGCGACTTAAGCGACTTTGCAGGCACCCACCATTCCTACCTCGGTTTTGTCCGGAATTCCGATCACCAAATAAAAAGATCACCACCAAAAAGGAGGGGTGCGTCACCATAGTGTCCATCTTTTCGTCTTAGGTGGTTGTGTAGTGACCCCACTGAATCACCTGTCGCAGAGACCGATACGCCACAAGCGCCGAACCGCGTTCCGCCGCAATAGAAGTGCTACGTCAGCGGCTCTTTGCAACTCAGGCAAAACGCATGATCTCGCGCACCTGAAAAACCAGACATTTGGGCATGGGAACTCTCAGACAGTTGACAAGTTTCCCAAGACCGATCCAGATGTTCACCGAGTCGCAGCGCTCAGGGAGCGCTCAT
Organism: Acidobacteriaceae bacterium; assembly: GCA_025462785.1. GTDB lineage: Bacteria > Acidobacteriota > Terriglobia > Terriglobales > Acidobacteriaceae > JAOAPG01. The sequence goes on along the minus strand of JAOAPG010000240.1, from coordinate 4,157 downwards.
TCAAAGACGAAAACCTTGGAAAATCTCCCACCGCGAATGAGATTTTGTCCGGTTTTCCGAACAACGGGAGAATCACGCCCCTGCGCAATCGAGCAGGTGCCGTGCAGATTCGCCACGTCTCACGAGATTTTGTACTAGGTCGACCGCCTCGCGATAACGTGCCCTGACTTGCTCTCACCCATCCCGGGATGAGGGCTCCCCGTTTTGCATCGGGCATTACTTTTGAGCGGGTGCGACATGGCGACATTCGTTTTCCCGACCGCCGCGATCGGACCCCATGGCAATCCGAGAGGAATCGCCTCGTTCGCGAAGCGATTCCGCCAGGAGGGGGATGAGGTTCTTGCAGTTCAGAACGAGAGGAATGGCGGCACTTGAAAAGCGGCAGCGGTAGTTCGAAGACACGGGTTTGGTCCCAATCGAATTCGATCGCTCTCCCGCAGTCCGGCGGAGGACAAGTATGGCAAGCTTAGCGGAACGTAGGGAAACTCCAAGAGAGCGGCACGAGCTCAGATTCTTCTCGACGGCGCAGGTCGATCAGATCCTTCTCGAGGGAGGCAAGCGTGGACGCGCGGGATCACATGCAGCCATTGAACGGATCTTACGACACGAGCCCACACTAGAGCGTGCCGAGTTGTGGCGACGACTGAGGCAAATTAAATATCCAGCCCGAAACAAACCTTTTCAGAGGGCAGCGTGGTCAGCAACCGATGATCAGATACTGCGCGATGGCTATAGCAAAGGACGGTCCGGCAAACAACAAGCGATACGAGAACTCCTGGCCGCGCACCCGGATTGGCGACCGCACATTGTTTGGAAGCGCGCTGCAACGCTTGGTCTCGTGAAACAGAGTTCGGTGCAGTCATCGTCTAGCCGTCCGTGGTCTGAGTGTGAAGACGACATTCTTCTTGAACTTGCCGGCTATAAAGATGTACGGGTGATCGGAAAGAGGCTACATCGATCGGCGCACGCTGTTCGGTCGCGTCTGCGGATACTTGGGAAGAGCACGCGCTTTCAGAAGGAAGGCTATTCCCTACGGGCACTATCCAAAGAATTGCATCTCGGAAACGGAACAATCCGGCGACTCGTGGTGCAGCACATTCTGGAGTTTCGAGATGCACGAATTACGCGAGAGTCCCTCACGCGATTGGAAAAAAGCGGAGCTTTGGGGCTAGGAGGCCATGACGCAATAAATCCTAATACAACCTCTATCTCGGCAACGGAAAACAGCACAGTACGCGCCTCTCGGGCCCAGCGCGTATGGGCAGGAACCGCGAAAGAATTGGGTGTAAGTCTTCAGACTGTAGAAGCACTCATCGCTCGCGGGCGGTTGAAGGTCTATGACCCACGCATCACCGAGAAGTCGCTTAAAAACTTCTGCCGCAAATACGGTTCCCTGATTAACTACGAACTCCTGAATCGGGAAACCCGAGAATGGCTCCAGACCACTATGGACTTTGTTGAGCATGCGGGCAAAACTATCGCGCAGCGCCTAGAAAGTCATCGTAGGCACGCAACCGTAGTCCGGAAATGCCTAGCCTGCGGCCGCGAGATTCGCGGTAACGCCTTCTTTCGCCACACCCGAAGCTGTCCTCGAGTTAGAAATATCGTGACCGACCGCGCGGCGGACAGTAATTCTCTATTGTGTTGGCAAAACTCGGCGTGATAGGTCGGCATCAGTTGAAAAACGGTCTTTCCTGGGCTAGGGATCGTCTTGCGTGTGGGTTATGGGTTCTCGCGGCAGTGACGGTAGCATCTTGCCGTGCCTGGGGCATTGGTAGTGTCCTAACACTCATAGGACACTGCCAGGGCATTGCAGTCTATTGATGATGTGCGTCGGGTTGTGCATGAGAAATTTGCTCCTTGGTTCGATGAGGCAAATGCTGGCCCACCTGAGCGGTACACGCAAATTGCTTCTGAAATCTGGCAGCTATGGCAACGGCGTACTCAAGGCCTGGATAGCGGATCGCGGTTCGAACGCAGGTACGCAAACTCACGCACCATCAAGAAAGGTGTTCCCGGCGATCGAATGGGCTCAGCGAATTGATCGATCTTGTCAGCTGAAGCGTTGCCAAGAAATTCTGCACCTGTTCGAATGTGCGCGATTTTTTCTGGATCAAGGCCCATCAGTCGCGCGCACGTAGCATCCGCAGCAACAGGATCATCAGCGAGAATGATTTGGTTGAGGACGCGTGGTGTTCCGTTGAGAGGTCCGTCACCTTCCATTGCTACAACGGCGTCGGCGACGACGAAGTGAACCGGAACCGTAGCGCAAATGTCCAGAATGCTTTGCTGGATTCCTCTCCAGTGAAGAATGTTTTTCGGCCAGCCGTACTTGGCGCCAGGAACAACGCCAAACATGTTTTTCATGCTAAGCGTGACTCCGGACCAGTGATGCGCCTTAACTTTTGGCATGGAAACGATAAAATCCGATTCAAAGATCGTCCGAGGAAACCACATGTGGTCCATGCCGGTGTAGTTGGCGAGTAGAGGCCTGTTCACAAGCTCATCCCGGTTAAGATCAACAAAGCGAACTCTTTGCTCTCGAAGTTGACCCGCAAATCCGCTCTCAAAAAGAACCAACCCGGTATCGCGTTGATGCCCCGGTCCTTCGGCAACCAGCACCTCTCGGGCTCCGAGGCGGCGGAAACACTCCACAGCAGCCCCCAGGACGAGAGGATGCGTGTCGATATGATTCCCAGGGATATAGTCCACGAGATTCGGCTTAAGCAGTACGGATTTTCCGCGCACATCTAAATGGAACAGATCCAACCCGTGACGGAGGATTTGATCTAACGCTTGCGAGTAACCGTCGGCCTTTAGAATCGCAACCCGGGACCGCGGCCTCCTTCGCATGACTTGGTACCTGCGACTGATCGTCATTTTGGCTGTCACCGCCGCGGCCGCAATCCCCAGCGAACCAGCCAGAAGACTTCGCCTGTCGATATTCATGAGCTGATCTCCAAAATGTCTAGTGCGCTTGTCGAATTGAGCGCCAATGAAACTAGCGCGAGTGTCGCGCAATCTTCGATTTCACCTGGCTCACCAATGTGCACCAGACGGCTAATCCACCGGTCCACGGGTCGCCCAAATGCACGGAGCGCAATGATCGCCCAGGCAAGGCTCCATGGAGCAAAGCACGTTTGCGCTCGCTGTTCGAGCCAACCCAGGCTTTCGCTTATAAACCGACTTGCTGGTTCTCCTTTGAGCGCTAACAGCGCCAAAGCGGTGGCATCAGGATGTGCTGCTATTCGATGTCCATAGACCACACCGTTGCCAGCGTTCCAGCCTCCTCCAAGACACATCCGGTCATAGAGCATTTCCACACCGCGACGGGTCCGCGAATGACCGAGTTCTTGTTCAGAACGCCAAAGGCAGGACTTGAGCGCAAGAAGCGAATAGGCAGTAGGAATCACCCAACTGAGTGTTTCCGGCATCCAAGGCCAGCCAAATTTGTCGGGATCGAAACGAACATGACGATCGGTAGTTCGGAATTTCCACTTCCAGAGCCAGTGTGCCTCCCAGCCGTGCGAGCGCAACAGCCAGCGGTGAGCTCGATCCATCGCCGGTCCGTCGAGGCCGTAGCGTCTGAGAACGTAAGCAGCTAACCCGGTGACCCCAGACCCCTCGCGGTCGTCGCCAACAAACGCCGGCCAGCTGCCATCTGGATTCTGGATCGCCGATAAAAAATTAGCGGCAGCGGTTCGTTCGCGAACCAGGTGCGCAGGAAGCGCTAGAAGGACCAGGGCGGTAGGCTCAACGGCAGGCTGTCTAACGCTTGCACAAAAAGACCATCCGCCTTCTGGCAGTTGTCGGTCAAGCAGCGCCTGAACGCACGTGCGTGTGTCGAGCACGGACCACGTTTTTAAGGGAGAGACTGAACGTTGTCAATTTTCCGATAACTTGCGGAGATAAAATTCGTGGGTTCCTAAATATGCGCGAGTACAATCCTCTTTATTTATTATTTATTACATAGCTCTGGAGAGAGGGCCTTTAGCGATAAATAAAAGTTGGCGATGCAACGTGTAACTGCTGGAAGGTCTTCTTAAGCAGCTGCTTTCAGAACTTTTGCGCTCTTGTCTGATGGCAAATGGTGCCAGCAGCAATGTCCGGAAGAGATGGATGCGTGTGAGTCCCAGAGCATGCCCAGTCGAGCGAAG
>JAOAPG010000228.1 GCA_025462785.1 Acidobacteriaceae bacterium | reverse complement strand
CGCCCACAACAGCATTCGTTGGGTGGCAATGGATTTTGCGATGATGGCTGAAGGCATCATTGTGGTCCCGCTGTATGCGAGACAAGCTCCCGCGGAACTCGTAACTATGATGAAGGACTCGTCTCCGGCATTGCTCTGTTGTGGCGATGCGGCTCTTCGGGATGCCATTGTGCAGGAATGGAGCGATGCGCCCCGGCGTGCTCTGTTCGAGGAAGTATTCGCGAGTGGAAAGGGGGACGAAGCCCAATCCTTCACAGAAAATGTGAAAAACGCGGGAAACGCGACAGATGCAGTAACCATCATCTACACGTCTGGAACCTCTGGTGATGCCAAAGGCGTTGTTCTGAATGTGGGGAATATCACCCACATGCTCGCATGTACCTCAGGTCGGCTCAATACCCTAGTGAATAATCGGTCGGGTCAAGACCGCGTCTATCACTATCTTCCTTTTGCTTTTGGTGCGTCCCGTATTGCGCTGTTCACCTATTTGCTGCGGGGCGGCTTGGTGATGTTAAACACGGATCTCTCGAAGATCGCCAGTGAAATGCCGACGGTAGCAGCCGATTATTTCTTGAATGTTCCAGCTTTACTCGAACGCATGCGGAAGGCTGTTGATGAGCAGATCCGTCAAAAGGGCGGTGTCGCGCTTTTTCTTTATGGCCGAGGTAAAACTGCTTGGCTGAGCAAGAGGTCAGGGAAGTCGAGTGTCGGAGATTCTGTGTGGCTCGCCGTTGCAAATGCAATCGTGTTCCCGGCAATCCGCAAAAAAATGGTCGGCCCTAACCTAAGGGCTCTGATCAGTGGCTCTGCTCCCTTAGCAGTGGAGACTCAGCTTTACTTTATGAGTCTCGGCATTCCGGTCCTGCAAGTTTATGGCCTCACAGAGACGACCGGCATCTGCACGATGGATGATCCAGAGCATGCCGTGCCTGGGCGAGTCGGTCCGGCAATCAGCGGCCTCGAAATGAAATTGGGCGACAACGAAGAGATTGTCGTCAGGGGTCCGAATATTTTCCCGGGATACTGGAATCGTCCGCAGGAAACCGCCAAAGCATTACGCGATGGCTGGTTTTACACGGGCGATCAGGGCGAGGTGGATTCAGCCGGGAACTGGCGCATCGTTGGCCGAATTAAGAATCTGGTCATCCTGAGTTCGGGGCACAAGCTTTCTCCCGAGCCCATCGAAGATGAGGTTTTGAAAAGTATTTCTGGAGCACAGCAGGTTGTATTGATGGGGAACGGACGCGGATACCTTTCGGCAATTGTCACCGGCAAAGTGACTTCGAAGCAAGTGCAGACAGCATTGGACGCGGTAAATCCGGGCCTGCCTCACTATAAGCAGGTCCGTGCCTTTTATATTCAAGAGGAGCCGTTCTCGATCGAAAATGGGTTGCTGACGGCGAATGGAAAGTTGAAGCGAGACTTGATCGCGGCCCGCTTGAAAGATGAAGTGGAAGGAATGTATCAGGCGGCGAGGAGTGCGTAAATCAGGACACTCGGAATTTACGAGCGAATCCGCGCTGGCTAACGCTGGTCCGGAGCGACAAAGTAAGGATTCATGAAGGAATTTCAAGGAAAGTCACTTTCGTGGGAATTGCGGGATGGCGTGCTTGAACTCGCGCTCCATCGAGAGCCCTGCAATGAGATCGGTTCTGTCACTCTCGAAGATCTTGAGAAGTTTGCGACAGCCCTGCAGACCGTCGAAGGTGAAGCACATGCGGCAATTATTTATAGTTCGCTGAAGTGTGGATTTTCTGCGGGCGCCGATTTGCGGGAGTTATATCGCCGTTCGCATGAGATGGATGGAAAGTCGGCGGTTGAAGGTGTGCGCGAATTTTTGGAACGGACTCATCGCGTGATGAACATTATTGATGGAGCGTCTCTGACCACGATTGCGGCGGTGCACGGGGTTACGTTCGGCGGAGGCTTCGAACTCGCGCTCGTATGTGATCTGATCATTGCCGACAAGATGGCGCGATTTTGCTTTCCAGAATTGCGTCTGGGATTGATTCCTGGGTTCGGCGGCATTCCGCGCTTGAAGCGAGATCTGGGCAATGCGGTTGTGCGGGATCTATTGCTCACCGGACGTAGCTTTAACGCCACGAAGGCTCAACAGATTGGGTTAGTAAGTCAAGTCGTTGGAGAGGGTGAATCCTTGAGAGCCGCGCGCGCGACAGCCGCCCAGCTCAAAAAGTTCGATCGACAAACGGCAATGACGGCGAAGCAGTTCATTAAGCCTATTCCGTATGATGATTTGAAGATGGAGATTGACCTGTTCTGCGAACTCTACATGCAGCCTGCAGTTGAAGAAGGGCTGCGCAAGTTCGTCGAGAGTTCGGACGCGCAGCCTTACTTACCGTGACGTGTGAGATCGAAACGCTTTTCTCAACACGTGAACGGTGCTCAAAGTACGTGCATATTTAGAATGAATTGCTAAGAAGGCTTCTGAATTATTATGCCAAGATCCGAACAAACACTCGACGAGATCATGAATCTCGCGTCTGCTCACTTTAAGGTTCCGCGGGAGAAACTTACTCCTGATGAAGACTTTTTTAAAACTCTCAGGATCGACAGCTTGCAGGCGCTTGATCTGCTTACCAAGCTTGAGAATCACTTTCATGTCGAGTTGCCGGATTATGAGTTGCAAGGAGTTTCGGACTTTAGAACGCTAGCTGGGCGGATACAATCCCGCCTCTAGGAAAAACTGACCAACGACCTGAGGAATCCCAAGAAAGCTGGGTAATGAACTGATTAACAAGGTTTCCTGCGACATCTTACGTCTCTGTGATGAAATAACCCTTTAATGCTTGATCTCGACTCATACAGCAGCCTGGGCGCTGCGCTAAGGGATGCGCTTGATCGCTGGCCAAATGAGACCTGCCTGATCGAGTGTGATCGCGACAAGGAAAAGACCCGGCTCACCTACTCGGATTTCAAAGAATTGGCGCTCCCCCTATCGCGTGCGTTGCAAGATGCGGAATTTAATGCGGGCGATCGCGCGGCGATCATCATGACAAATCAGTCAAAATGGCTGATTTCCGCCTTTGCGATTTTCTATTCTGGTGGGGTTCTCGTTCCTCTCGATTACAAGCTGAGCGCCACGGAACATCTCCAATTGCTGGCGCATTCCAAAGCTAAAGTTCTCGTTGTCGAATATTACTTATGGCGAGCGATCTCGCAGTCTCCCGAATTTACGAATCATAAGCTACAAAGAGTGCTGGTCACGGAAGCTCCGTTGGGCGCTGAACTTGCGGGAGCGCTGCGCTGGGAGGATTTTCGACGCAAGGGCGATCCGCTTTTCGTGCCGCGAGAACGTCAAGACACAGCTTGCATTGTTTATTCCTCAGGGACTGGCGGACGTCCCAAGGGCTGCGTTCTCACCCATGAAAATTATCTGGAACAGTGCAAGGCACTGACATCGCTCTATCCATTCTGGGCGGGTGTTCGCTATCTGAGCATTTTGCCAACGAATCACGCCATTGATTTCATGGTGGGATTTATCGGTCCTTTTGTGTGTGGCGCATGCGTTGTTCATTTGCGAACGTTGAGGCCGGAGTTTGTTCGCGACGCGTTCGTGCGATACAAAATCACTTACGTCAGCCTTGTGCCGATGGTACTAAAGAACCTGGAGCGTGGACTTAAAGCGAAACTTGAAGCGTTGCCGTCGTCCAAGCGTTTTGTTTTTGAAAAGCTGGTCACGCTAAATAAAATGCTCACGAAAAAACGAGCCAACGTGCGACTAAGCCGCAAATTGCTACCGCAAGTTCATCGTGCTTTTGGTGGGGAACTGCTCGCCATGTTTACGGGCGGTGCATTCATGGAACCATCGACGCTGCAGTTCTTTTATGACTTGGGTGTACCGGTCGCGAATGGATACGGCCTGACCGAAGCCGGTACAGTGCTTACGGTCAATGATTTGAAGCCTTTTCGGGCGGACACTGTCGGAAGGCCGCTGCCTGGAGTCGACTTGCGGGTGCTGAATCCTGATTCGGATGGGATCGGGGAAATTGCTGCGAACAGTAAGACGGTGATGTCGCATTATCTCGACGATCCGGAATTGACAGCGCAAACCATCGTAGATGGATGGTTGCTTACGGGTGATCTAGGGCGGTTCGATAATGACGGACATTTGCAACTTTTCGGCCGTAAGAAGAACATGATTGTGACGGAAGGCGGGAAGAATGTTTATCCCGAAGACATTGAATCAGCTTTCGATGGAATCCCGGTAAAAGAATACTGCGTGTTCGCGGCGAATTATATTTGGCCTACGAAGAGCTTGGGCAATGAGATGTTGGTGCTAGTAGTGCGCCTGGAACAGAACCAGGATTTCACGCAAGGCGTGAAAGATGAAATTGCGGAACGCAACCGAAAGCTAGCGGACTACAAGCGTGTCGGCGGCTATGTTTTGTGGGACAAGGATTTTCCGCGCACCGCCTCCATGAAAATCAAACGCACCGTTCTGGCGGAATACATCGCACAAAAACTTGACCGGGACACGGCAGTGACTTCCCTGTGAACGAGGAAACGCTAAAGGCCGGATACCTGGCTATCGTGAATCCGACTGCAGGTGGCGGTCGATGTCGAAAACTGGTTGGACCTGCGCTCGAGAGGCTGCGCGCTGGTGGCATCGAAGTAGACGTTGTTGAGACGAATACTCCTGCTCAGGGAACGGAACTTGTACGCGACGCACTTCGAAAGGGTTACCGGCGATTCATTGCTGTGGGTGGGGACGGCACATCTTACGAGATCGTAAACGGGCTCTTTCATGGAGCTGACCTTTCCAACAATCCACAGGATCGGCCCTCGCTCGGCTTCTTGCCTCTTGGGACGGGAAATTCCTTTCTGCGGGATTTTTCAGATCGCGGAGTGGAATATGCGATTGAGAGCTTACTGGCTAAGCGCTCGCGGCCGTGTGATGTGTTGAGGCTCACTCATAAAGATGGTGTCCTTCATTACATCAATTTGTTGAGCGTGGGATTTGCCGCCGATGTAGCTACTATGCGAGCGCGCCGGTTTGGCGGTTGGGGAGAACTGGGATATCAGTCGTCAATCTTTATTTGCCTGGCACGTTTCAGGCGG
>JAOAPG010000207.1 GCA_025462785.1 Acidobacteriaceae bacterium | reverse complement strand
CACAATAGCTTTGGTTTCGCACCATTTCATTACTCAGACTTCTTACCTCACGTCTTCGGATCTGGCAGAAGCCATCCGCAAAGCCAATGGCAACCCGCAGGGGACCTTCCTCAAACCAGTGCAGTCTTTGCTAATCCCGGGAATATTGGATGCTCCAATCGTAGAGAAGTCCATTCCCGTGGTGAAAGATTTTGAAGTGCGCGCGATTTATCTAACTGGATTGATGGCCGGCAGTGACCACGGGCTGAGAATCATCCGGCGCTGGCGGGAACTAGGCGGCAACGCTGTGGTCTTCGACATTAAAGACAGCGATGGGACGATCAATATCGCCTTCGACCATCCTTTAGCGGGAGCTCACAAGACGTATATCCGAGATCTCCCGAAGTTCACCCGATTCCTACATTCGCAAGGTCTGCACGCCATCGCCCGAGTCGCCATCTTCCGGGACGAACACCTCGTCCTGACTCACCCCGAGTTGGCAGTGAAGTCGCATAAGTCAGGACAGCCCTGGAAGGAGAACGGAAAGCTGGTCTGGACCGATCCTTCTCAGCCCAAAGTTCAGGCCTATGACATTGCTTTGGCGAAAAAAGCGGCAGAAGCCGGGGCCGACGAGATTCAGTTTGACTACGTCCGCTTCCCTGCTGAAGGCGATCAGAAAGATGCAAGCTTCTACTACCAAACCGAGCACCCCGACTGGCACCGTTCGGATGTGATTACCGATTTCCTGAAGCACGCGTATGCAGAATTGCACCCCACCGGCGTGCTGTTGTCCCTGGACGTCTTCGGGATTATGGCGTGGCAGCGTCCGGTCGATCTATCGCACACTGGCCAGGACATTGTGGGCATGGCGAAGTATTGTGACGTGCTCTCTCCCATGATCTATCCCTCTCATTTTTTTGGCATGGATGGAATCGAGCGTCCTGGAGACGCGCCCGAGCACTTCATCGGCGAATCCATGGACCGCTTCGAGAAGATCACCAAAGGCAGTGGAGTGGTGATCCGGCCGTGGCTGCAGGCATTCGCATGGCGGACGAAAACATATTCCCCGAAATACATCGAAACCCAAGTTCTGACGTCCAAGAGCAAAGGTGGAATAGGCTTCTTGTTCTGGAACGCGAATAACGACTACAGCAAGCCATATACGGCAATGCCAGAAATGATGCGGAGCAAGGGAGAATACGTGAGGGGCGACGAGATGCCCGGAATTACGCACGCGGCATTGACACCGATTGCTGGAGCGATGGCCGGAACTGCGGCAGCACATTGAGAAGAATCAGATGTTATTTGGGCCGTCTGAGCCCGTCATCAACGATATGAGCTAGGAATCGCTTCCAAACCTTACCGCCTGCGCCCTCTTCTCAAATATCAATGCGCTTTTCAGTGTGCTTGTTCGCGTACCAGCAAGGGTTGTAGCCTGAATGGGGAAAAAGGGCGCGAACGCACGTTTCGATCTCCGCTGGTGCGGAGTCATACTCCGTCTTGCCATTCTTCTGATGAATCGCATAATAAGGCTGTACGCTTACCTGTCCGAATGCGCTCCATGATCTCCAAATTCTGAAGCGGATGACCGCATAATCCCCAACGTAAACTAATCCGAGTGCAAGCACTACGAACCAGAACGCACGGACGAATATCCGCCTCATTTCTTAAAACCCCCAGCGCAGGAGCTACGCATCAACCATGACCCCGGGCATAATCGCTCAGAATGTTATCTTTACATGTAACATGTACAAATTTGATCAGCCGTTGATTCGCCAAACTCGCGATATCGTCTCATACAGACTGACGCAACAAGGACGGCAGAGGAATTTGAAAACTACTGCTAGGTTGACAGTTTGGGTTATCACACTCCTCTTTGCCTTCTCCGCGATCTCGCCGGCGCAGAACCACGAAATTGTTCTGGAACTTAACCCAGCCATGACCACCGTCGATTTCACATTAGGTGACGTTATTCATACCGTCCACGGGGCTTTCGATCTGAAGCATGGCGGCGTACACTTCAATTCCGATACAGGCGCTGTAAGCGGAGACATTGTGATCGATTCACCTAGCGGGCACAGTGGAAACAATACGCGGGACCGCAAGATGCACCGCGAGATTCTCGAAAGCGATCGTTTCCCCGAGATCACGTTTCGCCCGGACCACGTTGACGGCAAGGTTGCGCCGCAGGGCACTTCTACAGTACAAGTCCACGGACTATTCAGCATTCATGGCACGGAGCACGAGATGACGGTTCCTGTCCAGGTGGTGATGGCTCCAGATCATTGGACAATCACGACGCATTTTGTGGTGCCTTATGTAAAGTGGGGCTTGAAAAACCCTAGTACGTTCATCCTGCGGGTAAGCGAATCCGTGGAAATTGATCTCCGGGCTTCCGGCACAAGTCTCTCGTCCGCTGGATCACACTGAACTTTTTCCGGTGTTGCGCCCCGTGACGTTGTATTCGAACAATGGTTCGCTTATTGATTATTCGTAGCGGAGGGCTTCAATAGGATCCATCCTCGCCGCTTTAATTGCGGGCAGCATCCCGCTCACGATTCCCACGAAGGCCAAGATTCCAGTCGACCAGATCAGGGTCACCGAATCGATCAGTAGATGAATATCTCCCTCACTGACGTTTTCTTCAAACGCACTCCACAAAGTAAGTGATCCGACAGACCACGAGACCAGATAAGCTAGAACCACTCCCGCCAAACCGCCAAGAAATGTAATGACCAGCGCTTCGGCCAAAAACTGAAACAAGATATGCCATCGATGTGCTCCGAGCGCCTTCTCGACTCCAATCTCACGAGTACGCTGGGTTACGGATACCAGCATAATGTTCATCAAGCCAACACCTCCGATGCCCAACGTTAGCAGGCCGATGAAGCCCAGCAGAATCTTTATCCCGGTCGTGATTACGCGGAGATCAAGCAAATCAGCGAATACATCGAAGACAAACACTGCCCGCTCATCTTTGGGATTAAAGCTGTGATGGAAAGCCATTGAATCGCGCAACGCTTTCACTACTTTGGCATGGTCGCCCTCGTATTCCATTACAATCGCATTTAAATAGCGGATGTCTTTAAGATCGCTCATGGCGCTGAACGGTACGTAAACGTGGGCATTCATGTTGTCATCACCGTTCTGGATGATGTGCCGGAGTACACCGACAACGTGATAAGCAATGCCGTCCACGCGAACGCCTTCTCCGATCGCATTCTGGCCGGAGAAGAGCTTCTTTTTTATGTCCGCGCCAATAACGGCGACCCGCGTATGAGTAAAGTTGTCTACTTCAGTAAAGAAGCTGCCTTCCGCAATCTCCATGCGGCGCATCTGTGCATAGTTGGAATACACACCGCTCACGTCGTAAGCACCGCTCCGCAAACCGTAAGCTACAGCGCTATTCTGCTTGGTAACTTCAGGGGAAAGTCGCTTGAGGAGAGGAACCTCTGCTCGGATGGAATCAAGATCGATGACCGTGAGGCGAACTTCACTTCCCGGTTTAGTGCCGCCCGCTTGTAACGAAGTTCGCCCAGGAAACACCATTACCAGGTTAGTTCCAAAGGAGCGAAACGCCGACCAAAGACCTCGCTCAAATCCAGAGCCATAGGCGAGTAACAACACGACCGTAGCGATGCCCCACGCCATGCCCAACATAGTGAGCAGGCTGCGGTTTCGGTTGTGTCGTAGTGCGTCGTAAGCGTGTTTGCCGAGATCTCGAACCATAAATTCCAACTTCTCCCATCGAATCGACCAAGGCTATTCTGCGCGTAGAGCCTCTACGGGCGACAATAGCGCAGCCTTCCGATCGGGATAAAAACCGGCAGTAATCCCAGCAAGAGCAAGGGAGAGAATCGCCCCAACGGCAGACATAGGGATAATGCGAGGAGTGTGTCGAACCCTTCCGGAGCGGGTAGCTGAGCGAGCAAAGTCATAAAACCCGCCGCAAGCAGAAGCCGGTGCCGCCGCTCAAAATGGTTAGGAACATTCCTTCCACAAAAAATTGCGCCAGGATGTTGCGATGTGTAGCGCCCAGTGCCTTGCGCAATCCGATCTCTTTGGTCCGCTCAGTGACCGAGACCAGCATGATGTTCACAATACCGATTGCTCCCAGTCCCAAGGTCACCAATCCAACAACGCCTAAGAAGTAGTCCATTGCGTCGAATATCTTGTCGACACGCCGAGAATTTTCAATCGTGTCCCAGTCTTCAAAAGCATCTTCCAACTTGGGATCGAAGCGATGGCGTCGCGCGATGATTTCGTGCACCTCCTGCTTTGAGCGCAGGTGCTCGCCTTTATTTAATGGTCGATAGTTAATGAAGGAAATCGCGTCCTCGGAATTCTGCTGCTTTAGCCGGAACAAATCTCGCATGGTCTCAATGGGAACAAAAATGCGTGCATTGGTTCCATTGTTTCCATCCTGTCCAACTTTGGCCAGCACGCCAACGACGTCAAAGCGGATGCCATTCAGGAGTATGGTTGCGTCCACAGCTGGCCGTCCCGGAAACACATTCTTCAGCAGCTCCCAACCAACGACCGCTACTCGCCGCCAGTCGATATTGTCTTTGTTATTGAACCAACGCCCGACGCCTAAAGGGATGTTGCGAATCTGATTGTATTCAGGAGTCACTCCGAAAACCTGACCATTGGTAGACCCGTAATCGCTAACCGCACGAATATCCTCGCGATTAAGCACGGGAGAGATCGCTTTCAGAGTACAGCTGTCTGGCCTGCCCACTACAGAAACCCTCGCCTAAGCCAACCAGCAAAAGCAGCTACCCTACGCCCAAGGCAATCCCGAACATAGTAAGGAACGAGCGCAGCTTATGCGCCCATAGAGTCGCCAGCGACTGGCGAACGATATCGACTAGCACTCGCATTCGATCCTTGCCCCCCTGCTGGCCGGGGAGGACAGCAGGGGGTTGGCATTTATGAGGCGGAGGTCTCAGTTCCGCCTCGCCGCTAAGGAGTGATACGTAACACAACTACACGGGGTTCCCCTGACTCGTAATTAAAGGTTAGACGGACGAGCCGCGAAAAAGGATAGCCACGATAAATGACGACTCGCTCTGCTAACTTCCCGTCATACAAATCGTCTACCTGAACGTTCAGTTGCTATTCGTTCTATCCGGAAAATTTCCCGTGACATAGGAAGGGCTGCCATGTACAAACTTTGCGCCAGGTTCTTCATCGTAGTATTGAGTTGCTCTTTCGCCTCCATCGCCCACGGCCAATTTCAGAATGGCGGCCAATCCTCCCTTTTAAAAGTTCCGCTCATCAGTCAGCGCGCTGCAACAACGCAACGGATCGGAACCACAGACATCATCGTCACTTATCACCGTCCACTCGTAGGCGGCAGAAACATTTGGGGAAAAACCGTCCCTTACGGCGAGGTCTGGCGCGCTGGAGCCAACGAGAACACGATCATCGAATTCACCGACCCGGTCAGCATTGAAGGCCAGCCTTTAGCGCAGGGCGTCTATGGTCTGCATATGATCCCTGACGAAAATGAATGGACGATCATCTTTTCCAAGGCCTCCACTGCCTGGGGCAGCTTCAGCTACAACCAGTCCGAAGACGCGCTTCGCGTCAAAGTAAAACCTCATGCCGCCGAATTCCACGAAGCCTTGGCCTATGACTTCGATGATCTGAAACCAGACTCCACGGCAGTGACTCTCACTTGGGAAAAATTAGCTGTCCCGTTTAAGGTGAGCGCGAATGTAAATGAAATTGTCGCAAAGAGCCTGCCAGCTCAGTTACGCGGCTGGCCCGGTTACACCTGGGATGCATGGGACGACGCTGCGACTTATCTCCTGGAGAATCATGGGGATCTCAACGATGCCTTCAAGTACGAGGAGAGGTCGATCCAGATCGAAGAACGCTTTGATAACTTCATGACCAAATCGCGTATTCTCGACGGACTCGGCCGTAAAGACGAAGCGGCCACGACCAAGAATGCGGCGCTGCAAATGGCGAACGCGTTTCAACTCCACGCGTACGGACGCCAGTTGCAAACGCAGGGACAACAAGCGCAGGCTTTCGAAATCTTTCAGATGAACCTTAAGAAAAATCCCAATAACTGGCTGGTACATTCCGAAATCGCGCGCATGAACTGTGCAAAAGGCGATTACACGAATGCGATAAAAGAAATGAAGCTCTCGGCCGAAGCAGCGCCGGCTACAAACAAACCATTCATGGAAGCCTTGGTGAAAAAGCTGGAAGCAAAAGAAGACATAAACAAATAAAGATTATTGGCGGGTGCCCCGTCCTATCGCGAAGCGAAGGGCGGGTGCTTGTTCGTTCTAATGCGCTTTGACGGACAACTCTTGCTTGGGTTCCAGCTCAGGATACTCGTACACCCCGCGACCACTCTTACGCCCAAGTCGGCCTGCCTTCACATACTGTACTAATAATGGTGCAGGGCGATATTTCTCGCCTAAGCTTCTATGTAGATATTCCAAGATGTGCAGGCGGGTATCGAGCCCAACGAGATCGACCAACTCAAATGGCCCCATGGGATGATTCAGGCCAAGCTTCAACGCCTTGTCGATGTCCTCTGCCGACGCGACTCCCTCTTGCAGCATGAAAAACGCTTCGTTGCCGATCATGGCATTAACGCGGCTGGTGATAAATCCCGGAGACTCTTTGATAACGACCACTTCCTTGCCCATGCGCTTACCTACCTCTACGGTAGCGGCCAGAGTCTCGTCGTCCGTTTCAAGCGCGCGCACCACTTCCAGCAGCGTCATCTTGTGCACGGGATTGAAGAAGTGCATGCCCACAATCTTCTTCGCGCGATAAGTCACGCTGGCAATTTCGGTAACGCTAAGCGATGAAGTATTGGAAGCGAGAATCGTTCCCGGCCGGCAAACCTTATCGAGCAAAGTGAAGATCTCGATCTTCGATTCCATCTCTTCCGGTACGGCTTCAATCACCAAGTCGGCTTCCCGCGCGGCTTCTTCGACGCTGCCTGCATACTCCAGACGACCTAGCGCGGCAGTGGCCGCATCGGCAGTAACTTTTCCCAACCCGACCGACTTGTCGAGATTGGCGCGAATCTCGCTGTCAGCTCTTCGCAGCGCATTCGGAAGCAGATCTTCCAGAATAGTCCGGTACCCGCCGAGCGCGGCGACATGGGCGATGCCGCGTCCCATGGTTCCCGCGCCGATGACGGCGATGGTGGCAACCTCCGCCACTACTTGCTTCCCTTCTCCAAACTCGCCAGCACATCCTCAAGGTTGGCACTCGCACCACGCAGACTCTCCGCTAAGCGCTTGCGCTCATCGGGCTCCATCGCGCCCACAAAAGCCTTAATGCGTCGCAAGGTTGTGTTGATGTCGTCGACATAGTTGATGAGGCGAATGAGTTCTCCGGTAGCGGCCATGATGGGCTCCTATTCTATCTCGTTGTGATGAATTCTAGTTCCCGCACTGCGAGGTAAACCATTAAGGACCTAACCAACCATTTTCAATGGTAGGAACGAATTAGTAAAGGCAGGGTGGAAGTCGTGTTTTAGCTCCATAATTCTGTCACCCCCTAACGGCAACGTGAAAATGTCACCCCATGAGAGGAAGGACATTCGCGTTGAGTCAGAAGGAACTGCAACGAGTGAGCGTAATTTCTAGCTGTGCGAAGGGAGAGATGGCGTGCGCCAACCGCGGACGGCCCAGCTCCCGGCGCCTGCCCAGCCGGGTTCGCCAGTCCGTCATTCGCCTGGCCCGTTCTACCTATGCCGGCTTCAACGACCACCACCTCTGCGAAAAGCTTTGTGAGGTCGAGGGCTTCTCCCTCAGCCGCGAAACTCTTCGCCGCCTCTTGCGCCAGGCCGGTCTCGGCTCTCCGCGGAGACGCCGCGCTCCCCTTCATCGCCAGCGCCGTCTGCGATCCGCCCGCGAAGGCGAACTGGTGCAGCTCGATGGCTCTCCCCACGACTGGCTCGAAGGCCGCGGCCCCAGGCTCACCGCGCTCGGCATGCAAGACGATGCCACCGGAAAAATCCTGGCCGCTCAGTTCTTTCCTTCCGAAACCGCCTTCGGCTATCTCACGCTGCTGCGCCCAACTGCTGCGCCGCCACGGCGCTCCCCTCGCCTTTTACGGAGATCACAGCGGCATCTTCGTGCGTAACGACGAGTTCTGGTCGCGGGAAGAAGAACTCGCCGGAAAACGTCAGCCCACCCAGTTCGGCCGCGCCCTGGAGCAACTCGGTATCACCTTCATCGCCGCCCGCAGTCCGCAAGCCAAAGGCCGCGTCGAACGCCTCTGGGGCGTGCTGCAGGATCGCCTCACCAGCGAACTCCGCCTGGCCCAAGCCTGCGATCTGGACTCCGCCAATGCCGGGTTGCGCGTTTTCATGGCAGACTACAACCGTCGCTTCGCCCGCCACCCCCGCGACATGCAAACCGCATGGCGCCCCGCCCCGCAAAATCTGGATCGCATCTGCTGTTTCGTTCATCAGCGCGTAGTCAGCAACGACAACATCGTCCAATGGGAGGGCCGGCGTTTCCAGATCCCCCAGCAAGGACAGCGCTTCAGCTTCGCCGGCGCCAAAGTCCACCTCTATCAAGCTCTCGACGGGCGCGTTTCGTTTTATTACAGCGATATCCGCCTGCAACACACCCTGGCTTCGCCAGGGTGACATTTTCATGTTGCCGTTAGGGTGACAGAATTACGTTGCTACAACAGGCAGGGTGGAAGTCGAAAGTGGAGCCACCGTCAGCCCTGTCCTTCCGAGCGCACTCTTCTGAGGAATGACTATTGCGACGATTGCGAACCTCGGTAGAGTAAGGGGGCTCGATTAGGCGTTGCGAAACGAAAGGCAACGCCCTCGCTCAGCATGACAATGAACCAACAAAAATCATTCCGACGTGCCCCAGCGACTTTCAACCTTTGGCGGGTGCAACATGGTTTGCAGAACGACGCAATATTGCTCCGTCTTCTCCTGCAGAGCCTTCAATTGCTCTGGAGTTGCCTCTGGCGCGTCAAGTTTGAATTGCACACGAATTGCTTCAAAACCCACTGGTACCTCTTTCGAAATGCCCAGCGTTCCCGACAAATCCATATCTCCGTCGACAGTGACTCCAATATGCCGAGTCGGAACTCCCATCGCGGTTGCAACCAGCTGACAGGTAAGCTGCGCGCACGCAGCCAGGGCTCCAAGCAGAAGATCGCCCGAGCACGCCGCGGTGCCTGCCCCTCCAACGCCTTTGTGGGCTTCCGCTTCGTAGATGGTGCGGCCGATATCTACAGAACAAGACAGCGGCGTTGCTGTCTCGCTTCCCTTCGCGGTTAAAGTGATGCGTGAGCTTCCCGGATCGCGCCGGTACTGCTCCTTAAAAGGCTTCTGAAGCGATCTGATATCCACTCATACCCTCCGAATTTATGATCGATTAATCTGAGTTGCTGGATTCCCTTACATCCCAAATCTCTCCCGATACGTACTCGGCGAAACTCCCGTATGCCGCTGAAACAGCCCGCGGAAAAAAGCGACATCCTGATAACCTACGGCGTCACAAATCTCCTGCATTGAGCGATGGTTGCTCTCCAACATTCGCTTGGCTGCCGCAATCCGCAGCTTTTGCAGGTAGATCAACGGGCTATCCCCGGTCGCTAGTTTGAAGCGCCGGACGAAATTGCGTACGCTCATACCCACCCGCCGCGCCGGATCTTCCAGAGAAAATGTCTTGGCGAAATTCTTATGCATCCACTCCTGCGCGCTGGAAATCGCGTCGTCTGTATGGTCTGTCTTTAAAGGAACAATGGCGAATCCGGACTGCCAGGCACGCGGCGTTTCGATGAGCAACGCCTTGGCGGTCTGCACAGCGATTTCGTGGCCGCAGAATCTTTCGACCAGATATATGCTGAGGTCAAGCGACGCGTTGACTCCGCCGCCGCAATAGAAACCGTGGTCTTCAGTCACCATCAATTCCGGCATCCATTTCACCAGAGGATATTTCTCGCGAAAGCGTTCAGCGAGCCCCCAATGAGTGGTTGCGCGTTTCCCGTCGAGTAAACCAGCTGCCGCAACCAGTCCTACTCCGGAGCACACGCTCGCAATTGATACTCCGCGAGTGCTGCGTCGCTTCAGCCAGGGCACAATCGACGCATTGCGCTCGACAACATCATCCACACTGAGTCCGGTGGTCGGAACAAAAATGAGATCCGTTACGCCTACGTCTTTGAGCGCGACGTTTGGACGAATCTGAATCTCTCCATCGCAGCAAACCGGCTTTCCATCCGCCGATGCGGTAGTCACGTGAAAGCGGGGAGCGAGCCGCTCTCCCGTGAGAGCGTTCCACAACGAACCTGCATGGCGGAAGACTTCCATCGGCCCAATGGCGGTGGAAGAAAACATCTGATCG
>JAOAPG010000204.1 GCA_025462785.1 Acidobacteriaceae bacterium | reverse complement strand
ATTCGTCCTAGCGTCTCTCTCGCAATCAAGAACATCGAGCCGCACGTCAGGGCAGAGAACAGGCTATTGAGCGCGAAGATGACGAGCGCTGCCTTGGACGAGTAAACCCCAAAAACCTTAAAGATCCCACCAAGCAGTAGAGGGAACACCGGGGTCCACCATGCCGTCGGGCCACTGCTGGCATCAAATACCGCACTAAAACCCTTGCCTTGCGCGATAGACCTGGCAAGCCTGCCCATTTCAAAGCCGAATAAGGCGTGGTCCTGGTCAGCGGGAATGACATAAAGATGATGCGCGACAATATTTTCTAATCGGAGAGCGAAAGCAACGGCGACGATGAACCATGGAGAGGTAAGTAGAAGCAGCATCGGACTAGCTGATGCGCGCGGTTCAGTTGCCGTGGTCTTCATCGCTAGTATAGTAACTGCTTTGCCGCAGAGCCCGGTTTGGGGATGATGGTCGGAGTGACAAGACGATAGCAAAAATCACGCTGGTCGCTGTCTTCAGGCACTGCCACAGCTAGAAATACTCAAGCGACCAGCTTAGCGCGGCTTTGTTCCTCATATTCTTTGTCCGCGTCACTCGGCAGCAAAACCCACAGGGTATAAATGCCGAGGGCCGTACCAAAAGGAACGTGGAAGAGCGCGAAAAAGGCAAGAACGATGGTCAGCATACGGGCCCAATGCTCCCGTTGAAGCAGACCCCATCCCGCTGCGAACCCGGCTGCCGCTTTCAGGAGGATCAAGACTCCGATAAAACTCAAGAGTGGATGCAAGAACGCGCGCGCTTCCGGAGGAGGCCCTCCTGGAGATCGCCAGAAGACTGCATTGGCTAGGAGAAATACGGCCATTCCACCCATTGCTTCGAACGCCGATAGAGCCAGCCAAAGAATACCGAGCAAGCGGATATGTTCTCCCACACGGCTCCGACGCGGATGGGAGAGCTGCACTACTCCGCCGGTGATTTGTTTTCCGCACCTACTGCAGAAGCCCTGCCCCACTTGTAACTGGGAACCGCATTGATCGCAAAACATAAAAATTCTCCTCAAAAAACGGAACTCTCGGCTGGCAAGCACCAACTAAGAATTCAGTACGAACTCAAGCGGAAAATCGTTCCAAACCATAACGGGACTCTGCTCGCTCGACGTTCACATACATCGCAAAACGAAAAGGCCGCCCGGCAAAAGGCGACCTTTTCTTTCAAGGGAGAATAGTTCTAACGGAGGTTAAAGCCGCCAAAACTTTCTGGGCAAATCTTATGAGCCACCGGGGGGGGTGTCAAGAATTTTTTGGGAAATAAATACCTTTGTTTTCAGCTGTTTAGAGAAAAGGTTAATACGTGCTGTAAGTGACTCATTGTGAGACAAGTACGTTGTTGAGAGACCGTAACTGTATCTAATTTAAGGATTTACCGTCAATTTGAGGTGGCTGAGGGGCTCCGTGGGAGAGGTGAAGAGAGATCAATTCCACATCTTCGGCACGATCAAAGACCCTGTCCGGCCAAAGGCGTTTTACCAGCACTCGTACGCCTCCAAACGCAATTCCAGCCACTATTGCAAAGCCGCCAATGATTCCGCAAAGATAGATAACGTTGACGACCAGATTGCCAATATTATCTTTCTTCGTGAAGTAAGTATTCTCGTTCCACGTAACATCTGCTTCGTAATTCACTGAGGCTAGTAAAGATTTTGCTTCGCTTTGTGACAATGGTCCCATCGCAATGACAACGATAGGTCCGGTTCGCTTATCGAACATTGGGCTATTAACAACTGGAGTAGATGAGTTGTTCGGGCCCTGCAAACGAGCCGCATCGATTTTGCGCAATTGCTCTGCAGCAATTTGCGGCGTCGGATAAGAAACCAATATCAGATCTGCATTACCTGCGGAGGTGTTGTAAGTACCCTCCACGACTTCAGCGCCGGAGTTGAAGTCTACGAGTTGTCCCGGGATATCAAGCTTCGCTAGGCCAACCGGCCCGACGATGTATTTCGCCGTATTCTTCACATACGATTCCGAAGGAAGATATCTTGGCAGGCCCGGAAGTTTCCCTGTATTGCCCGGTGGTAACGCGAGTCCGTCAGCTAGTTCACGCAATTCAGCTGCTGACATCGCTGTCAGATTTTGAAAGACCGCATCGACGAGAATGTTGCCGCGATAAAAAAGTACGCGCTCGTTGAGCGAAGCTCCCTGATCGCCTATTTTTTCCACCAGCATCTGGGGAAGCTTGTAGTAGGTAAAAGCTCCGTAAGCGCCACTTGCATCCTGAAAACGTGCTGCCTTGATCGTGAGTTTGCGTCCATCTTCGCGAGTGTAGGTTGCAGACTCGAGATCGTTGAACCCATATTCTTTTATAAGCGCCGCATTGATTGGGTCAGCGGCGGCTGGATCGGTACTGGTTTTGATGGGAGACTGGGCATGCCAGCCAGCAAAATCTTTGGGAAGCATGTTGCCCGACGGTGTTTCCGCCGCAGACACAAACGCTGCCAGCAGCACACTTACCACTATGGATAGAAAAATTCTAGAAATCTTCATGAAGTGACAAAAAAAGAACGGCCCAGCTGATTAGACTACAGACTAGATAGGAAAGTTTCCAGAAAGGCGCTCACTGCCCGGTAGCTCGATCCATGCGGCTGGCTACTTTCACTCCGCTTAAGCCGCTTATATACTTCGAGATACCCCGATAAAGGGATTCGGCGATCCGCTGGCGGTACTCCACGCTTCCAAGGTGACGCTCATCTCCCGGGTTACTTACAAACGATATCTCGGCCAAAATCGAGGGCATATTGGCGCCGATCAGCACTATAAATGGCGCTTTTTTTACTCCTCGGTCGCGAATGCCTGGGTTCTTTGCCGCTAGCCCGCTGTGCAGGGCCTGCTGCACGTCGGAAGCGAATTCGTGCGATTCCTCAATTTTTTCTTTGAGGGCGATCTTCTTCACTAGGTCTTGCAGTTCGTGGATAGATTTTTCTGAAACCGCATTCTCGCGTGCAGCGACTTCAAGAGCCTGCGGAGATGAGGTGAAGTTCAGATAGTAAGTTTCTACTCCGCGTGCATCCGGGTCGCGGCTGGAGTTCGCGTGCACTGAGACGAATAAATCCGCCTGTTCCTGATTTGCAATCGAGGTGCGGGTCTCAAGCGGAATGAACGTGTCGTCTTTCCTTGTGTAGACAACTTCAGCGCCAAGCCGTGAGTCGAGCAATTTACCGAGGCGACGGCTTACATCGAGCACCAGATCTTTTTCTTGCAGTCCGTTGGGGCCGATCGTGCCCGTATCGTGCCCACCATGGCCTGGATCGATCACGATCTTGCCAATTTTCAAACCCAAAGCGCGTATCAGTGATCGAGATCCGGTTGCAGTCGGCTGTGCCTCACGTATGTCTACTACCGGTTTTCCTGAATTGCGTTTTCTAATTAAACCAGCGTTCTTGGTCGCGCCCTTTGTTGTTCTGTTGCTCGAAAGAGTTGGATTGCTCAGAATCTTTGCCGACGCCGGACCGTTCGCGTCTGGCTTATCTGATACTTCGTCGCTATTATCATTGGCTTCTACAATTACCTTCTTCGGTGCTGTAGTACTTGCAGCTTTAGCGAGGTGAATATTGCTATCGCTGGAGACTTGGCCGGCAACCGGCGCGCTCTCTGGAGCCTCATCCAGTGCTGTACTTGGTTTGGCGTCCATCTTGATCGCTGGCGCAACATCCGCATCTGCAATTGTCGAAACCGGTGCCTTCGCCCGATTTCCTGCAACCTGTTTGTTGCGAATCTCGATCATCAGGCGCGCCGGATCTGATACCAAATAGGCGTGACAGTCGGAGTGGTCCTCTACCTCCAACACGATCCGGGCTTGTCCGGGCTTGTATTGAGCCACCCGAATCTTCTTCAAAACGCCATCATTGACCTCAAAAGTCTTGCCGACCAACGCCGAGCCCAACTTTGTCTGGAGCAGGTCGAAAAAAACGCGGTCAGGATGACCGATGTGTTGGGATTTGTATTCAACGCCTTGATCAAGATCAATAGCCACGCGGGTGTAGTCAGGGAGTGTCCAATGCCGCACTCCTGTCACTCGGGAAGACTTCGCCTTCACCGTGCCGGAATTCTTATCGCGGGTGGTCTTAGCGTCAGTTATCGGCTCCGACTGTTTACCATCGCTATCTATATCTACAGGCTCGGTCTTTGAGCTCGCTTCGCCAGTCTTTTCTTTCGCTTTGAGGGAGGCCTGTTGCACCGGCTGTTCTAGATTCGCTCGCGCTTCATCAGCTAGAGGACTATGCGAATAGCGTCGCAGAAACTCCTGGAAAATTTCATCCGCTCGCGCCGTATCGTTGAGGTCGTCTTTATATATTTCGCCGATCGTCAGCAGGGCTGAAACTCTTTCCTTGCTGCCAGGATACTCACGCCGCAGGAACTCATATTGGCGGATTGCGGACCGCATAAAAGTCGCATCATCGAACTGCCTCCCCATCTCCATCAGCAGCTGGGCCACCGCGACTACGCTAGGATCTGCTTTACCTGAACTGGGCGCGTCGAAATAAACGCGTCGATACGCATTAATCACCTTCTGATATTGATGGCGAGTGCGCTCCTCGGTGGGAAGTGCGTTCAGTTTCTCGCGCATGCTTTCCGCACTCTCAAATTGTGAGCGGGCCCAAGAATCAGATCTGTGTATACGGGCGAAGGCAGGCAGGGCAGGGAACAGCAGGAGAAGTACAATACTCCCGCAAAGCAGCATTTGACTTCGTTTTAGGGTCTTCAATTTTCCGGCCACAGATCACTGTCAGAAGATCGCTGTGAGACTAAAACCTTCCACAGTCCATTCCAGCTACAAGCCTTTACTGCTATGGCTTAGATTAAGATGCATTTGGTTAATCCGTGTTGCTGATGTAGAGTACCCCGCGCTCATCTCGTTGTACCCGAACGGGTTCCCGCGACCCTAAAGCTGCGTGCGAGAACTCAAAGTGGGGACCTGCAGTCGAGCCGCCGTTATATAACTGCGTAATTCGCTTTACATAGTTTCGAGTCTCTATGAAATGCGGTACGCCGGCGCTTCGGGCTACCGCTCCTGCCCCGGCGTTGTAGGCCGCAAGCGTCAGGTTCACGTCCCCTCCGTA
>JAOAPG010000202.1 GCA_025462785.1 Acidobacteriaceae bacterium | reverse complement strand
TCGCCCGCCACAACGTTCTCGCGACCATCGGCCTCGTACTCGTCGTCATCTTTGTTCTCTGTGCCTTGTTCGCTCCCTGGATCGCGCCACAAGATCCTGCTCACATCGATCTTCCCACCCGATTATCTACTCCGTCATTTACTCACTGGTGTGGCACGGACGAACTGGGACGTGACATCCTTTCTCGTCTCATCTACGGTTCGCGTATCTCGATGCTAGTGGGCAGTTGCGTCGTGGCAGCCTCGCTCTTTCTCGGATTGATCGTTGGATCCATCGCCGGGTACTACGGTGGACGCATCGATCGCTTCGTCAACGTTGTAGTGATGAACGCGTTTTTGTCGTTTCCCGGAATACTCCTGGCCATCGCCTTTGTTGCTTTTCGCGGACCAGGCATCTTCAACCTGATACTCGCCTTATCACTTGGCGGCTGGGTGGGATACGCACGGCTGGTTCGTGCGCAAGTGTTGGCGGCCCGCGAACGCGAATACGTCGAGGCGGCAAAGGCGCTTGGTGCGAACGACCTCCGAATTATCACCCGTCACATCTTGCCTAATATTATTCAGCCGGTTATTGTGCAGGCGGCAATCGGCATGGCGGGAGCAATCCTTGCCGAAGCGACCATGAGCTTTCTCGGGTTGGGAGTTCCTCCTCCAATCGCGAGTTGGGGAGCCATGCTCAACGACGGGCGTTCGCATTTGTTTGATGCTCCTCATCTCGTTATTTTCCCCGCGCTCGCGGTGATGCTCGCTGTGCTCTCCTTCAATTTCGTCGGAGACGCACTGCGGGACGTTCTCGATCCGCGATCCAGAATCGAAGCCGGACTCTAGCCGTCCTCTCTGCTAAGACGATAGATCGCCCTTGTAAGTGCCTGAAAACATGGCAAATTATTTTCTTGTTGTGAATTGCAAATTGCGATATAAATATTGCAATTAGTATGACGTTAGGCGAAAAGATCCGTTATTTGCGAGAAGTCGACGGTTCTTTGCGAGGCTTAGGACGCGCCATGACGCAGCAGGAATTGCTGAAGGCAGTTCGGAAGGAGCAGGGGGAGAGCATCAGTCAGTCCTACATCTCGCAGATTGAAAATGGAGCACGCCGGCACATGACGCAATCCACCCGCACGTTGCTGGCGAAATTTTTCAAAGTGCATCCGGGATTTCTTGTTGACGATCCCGAGGGCTATCACACGGAATTGGTTTCGGATTTGCGAACGACAGAAGGGAAGCTCGATGTCTGGATGCTGCAAGGTTCAGAGCGTTTTGCCAGTGACCCCGAGGTCAGCGAAGTACTGATAAAAGCGGCGAGAGAAAAAGATACCCGGCGCTGTCTGATTCTGCTGGGGACGATTCTAGATACACCGGGGCTTGCCGATCGTTTGCTCGAAGCGCTCAAGCCTAGTTCTGTCCGGCACGCAGGAAGGAGGCGGTCGCAATGACTTGGGCGAACGTTTATTTGATCTGTTTCGCTGTGGGATTTGCATTCAGCGTGCTTTCCTTCTTAGCCGGATCACTGCGTTGGCATTTGCACTTGCCGCATTCGTCTCATGTTCATGTGGGCACGCAGATGCCACATGCTGGGTCTCATGGCACTGTGGGCGTTCACGGCGGAGGAAAGGCTCATGCTCATAGCACACATCTGTCCCCGGTTAATTTTGTGAGTTTCACCGCATTCTTAGCATGGTTTGGCGGCACTGGATATTTGCTGACCCGCTATTCAAGTCTCTGGTTCTTTGCGGCGCTCGGCATCTCCGCTGTCATGGGCGTGGCGGGAGCGGCAATTATCTTTCTGTTTCTCGGGCGTGTGCTGATGTCGCAAGAGGAAAATCTCGATCCAGCCGATTACGACATGGTCGGCGTACTCGGGCGTACCTCGGTTTCCATCCGCGAAGGGGGCACAGGAGAAATTATCTATTCTCAAGCTGGAACCCGCCGCACCTGCGGAGCCCGCTCAGAAAGCGGCACGCCTATCTCGAAGTCAAGCGAAGTAGTCGTGACTCGCTATGAAAAGGGAATCGCGTACGTCCGCCTATGGACGGAAATTGCAGAAGAAGAAAACATTACTTCCCAACCTCACATGGGAGGTGAACATTGAACTCGCGCATGAAGATCGTTACCGCATCGCTCTGGCTATTCTTACCCCTGGTGGCGTTCCGTAACTGGCAAGTGTGGGATCGCTTGCCTGCTCGAGTCGCAGTTCATTTCGATATCGCTGGCCGTCCTAATGGATGGATGTCACGGGAAGGTAGTCTCCAATTTATTCTCCTTTTCATGGTGGCGGTTCTCGCTGTGGCCAGTCTGGTCATGTGGCGCGTGCGGATGCCGTCCTCGGCCGCGTGGGCAGTTCTGGGAGTGTTCTATGTTGTGCTTGGCGTCCTTTACTGTGGAGAAGAATCGATCCTCGCCTACAACCTCGACCAGGCTCCTTCGCGCGTTTTGACGATCGTAATTACCAGTCTAGTAGCGGTATTTGGGTTGACCACCTTGTATCTCGTAAGTGGACGCGGCCCTCAACTTCCGACTACTGGCCACGTGTTTGCTGATGAAGTGCATGCCTCGCCAGTGTTGGCATTCGCAATGTTTGCTCCCGCCTTGGCCGAATTAATCCTGGCGGCCAAGGTTCCCGCAGGCGTGCGAATCGTGTTGGTGCTCAGCGCGCTTGTATTGGCCGCAGTAGCGACCATGGCTTGGGGAGGATTCCACTATCTCTTCAAAGCTTCAGGGGTAGAAATTCGCACTCTGGGCTTCCGGCTCCGCTCTATTCCTGCCGAACAAATTCGAGAGTACGCCATCACTCGTTGGAATCCACTCGGCGGCTATGGCATTCGCGGAATAGGGAACCGGCGCGCCTATGTCTGGGGAAATCAGGGCGTTCGCATTACGACGACAGATGGACAAATATTTCTGGGGCATCGCGATCCAGCGCGGATTATTCACGATCTGGACGCGATAAAACAATTCGCGCATTAAAAATTGGTAAGGCGTATTCGCGAGGAGGCTTTATGTGGTTCGGAATGGCAATCGAAATTTGGGTGGTAATTGGACTAATGGTTCTTGTGGTCATGCTTTTGATGAGCACATTTGCCAAACTTTATCGAAAAGCGGGACCTCACGAAGCCCTGATCGTCTACGGCGTTGGTGGCACCCGGGTTGTAAAAGGACACGGCACCATTGTCTTTCCCATGGTGCAGATTTGCCGGGGCTTGTCGCTCGAGTTGATGTCATTCGACGTAGCGCCGCAACAGGACCTCTACACCAAGCAAGGCGTAGCAGTCACGGTGGAAGCGGTTGCTCAGATCAAGGTCAAATCGGACATCGAGTCGATTCTTACCGCCTCCGAGCAATTCCTCACTAAGACTGACCAGGAGCGCGAAGGATTGATCCGCCTGGTGATGGAAGGACATCTTCGCGGCATCATCGGACAGCTCACGGTGGAGGAGATCGTCAAACAACCCGAGATGGTTGCCGATCGCATGCGTTCCACTTGCGCCGACGACATGAACAAGATGGGGCTTGAAGTCATCTCGTTCACGATTAAAGAGGTTCGCGACAAGAACGAGTACATCACCAACATGGGCAAGCCGGATGTCGCGCGCATCAAGCGCGATGCCGATGTCGCAACCGCCGAAGCAGATCGTGATACAGCGATCAAGCGTGCCCTCGCACAGCGCGAATCGGCGGTTGCCAAAGCGCAAGCTGACCAAGAACGAGTGCTTGCGGAAACGTTGTCGCTAGCGAAGCAGGCTGAAGCGCAGCGTGATCTTGAAGTTAAGAAAGCGCAATTTCTTGAAGTCACCAAGCGTCAACAGGCGCAAGCCGACAAAGCTTACGACATTCAAACCAACATCATGCAGCAGCAGGTTATTGCCGAGCAGGTGAAGGTGCAACAGGTTGAAAAAGAGCAGCAGGTCAAGGTGCAGGAAGCCGAAATTAATCGTCGCGAAAAAGAACTCATTGCAACCGTGCTGAAGCAAGCAGAGATCGAGCGTCAACGCATCGAAACTTTGGCGATGGCCGAAAAGCAGCGCCTCATCAGCGAGGCCGATGGTCATGCCGCTTCGATCCGCGCTCAGGGTGAAGCCGAAGCCGAGATCATTTTCAAGAAGGGCGAAGCGGAAGCCAAGGCGATGAACGTCAAAGCCGAGGCCTATCAGGAGTACAACCAGGCCGCCGTCATCGACAAACTCTTTACCAGCATGCCGGAGATCGTGAAGGCGCTTGCGAGTCCGCTGGCCAATGTGGACAAAATCACCATTGTCTCAACCGGTAATGGTGACGCTGCGGGGATGAACAAGATCACTGGCGATCTGATGAAAATGGCGGCGCAGGTTCCGGCGCTGTTCGAAACGCTTTCCGGGATGAGCATGGGCGAACTGCTGTCGAAAGTGCGCACAATCGGAGATAAGGCAGGGAAGCCGGACGTGCTGCCGCCATCGGCAGGGAACGGTAGCTAGGAACGAGAACTGGAAGTTCATAAGTGAGGACAAAAAGGAGTCAAAACTATGGCACTACTAGAGAGGGTCTCTACACTGGTCCGGGCAAATCTTAACGACTTGGTCGATAAAGCTGAGCATCCGGAGAAGATGATTAAGCAAGTCATTCTTGATATGCAGAACCAGCTTTTACAAGTCAAAACACAGGTCGCGATTGCTATCGCCGATCAGCACCTGCTCGAAAAGAAGCGCAAGGAAAACGAAGAAAAAGTCGCGGAGTGGATGCGCAAAGCTGAACTCGCAGTTGACAAGAAACAAGACGACCTGGCGCGTGCCGCACTCGAACGCGTGGAAAGCTATCGCGATCTGACCGAAGGCTTCGCGCAGCAGGTGACCGACCAAAAGGCGCAGGTGGAGAATTTGAAGACCGCATTGCGCCAGCTAGAGCAAAAGCTTACAGAAGCTCAAGGAAAAGCGGATTTGCTGATTGCGCAGCATCGCCGAGCACGGGCCGTAACCAAAGCGAGCGACGCAAAAGTAGCAGGCAATGGCGCGAGCATGAACGCCTTTGACCGCATGAAGCACAAGGTCGCGCGTTCGGAAGCACTGGGACATGCAAAGGCAGAGATAGCCGCCGACAACATGGAAGAGAGGCTCGCGGCGCTGGAGAAAGAAGACAGGATTGAGCAGTTGTTGGCAGAGCTGAAGGTGAAGCGGGGAGCATGACTCCAGACATCAGCTAAAGGCTGCTTGGGGTCTCAGCCATAAGTTCATCAAATGGCGAGGTCACCGGCGTGGACATCGACGGCCTCGTCCGGCGACTTCTTCTGTTTGAGAAGTATGTTTTGGTATCGATTAGGTTGAAGGAGTTTCCCATATTAGCTAGATATCTGGGATACGAAGGACTGAGAGATCTCCTTTCCGCCAATCTTATGGAGATCCGATGCGAGTGTTTTCAACTTACCCAGTCAGGTATATTTGGCGACCCAGTGCTTCCACCGTTCTGGTACCAGTTTCATTGGATCAATGCAAACGACAAGTCGAAATATGTGCATGATTGCTTGCAGGAGATGCATGCGGTCCCAGAGTTAAAACATAAGGATCTGCTCAGGTTGAAACGAAGTATTGCTGATGCGATAAAGCCCCTACCGGTGAAGACGATGGCACCGCAATTGTTCAAAGCCTTTGAAAATGAACTTTTGCACAACCCCGAGCTTGTTAGAAGACCTGTTGAGATTGAGCTTTATAACAAGCTTAATTTGGATGGGGTACCTTTCTCTTTTGCAGTTCGTCAAGAAGCAGATCAAACGTTCAGGGTAGAGACAAATCTTGCTGAATGTTTAAAGATTAGTGGATCGGATGCCCACAGCATTTTTGAGGCAGGAATCTTGGCGATAGCTGGGCTTATCCAGACTATTGGAGAGATGCGGGAGTACTCTGCCTTGTCTGGCTTTCGTAATGAAGAGCTACCTCTATTCCGACATAAGCTGGACTTTCTCGCTGGTCTAACTTCTTCCGACTCTCGGGAACGCAACTTTCAGAGAGTTTTGGACATCGCCGGACTTCCACAGTTCGCGACTGACAGCGCGGCGATTAATGTCGAGCGATTGGTAAAAATAAGGGAATCGAAGGAAGTCCGCGAATTTCGCGACTGGCTGGGTGGGATAGGAGCCGCTAGCGACGCTGAGATCGCTGAACGTGTTGCAGGGCTGAGAAATTTAGCCGGATTAAGGACGACCAGCGAGACAGGGGAAGGTCATGAGATTTCTTGTTAGGTTTGTCGCTGGTTTCTATCCTCCAGTGGGTATACCGCTTGGAGTGTTCAACGAGTTCGTTATGGATCGGATTTTGCCGCGTTCCGGTATTGCCGTGTTTGTGAATGACCTTTATCCATCAATTTTCAAAATTAGCAATGGACCGAGATGACCACCTCGGTTGTGTCTTTTTTTGTCGACCTCGCATTAATGTACATACATCTTGAGATGTAGAGGTTGCCTTTCATTTGGTTGCGGG
>JAOAPG010000175.1 GCA_025462785.1 Acidobacteriaceae bacterium | reverse complement strand
GGAAAATCGGTACTAATAACGTAGACGCGACATGTCTGAGATGCCATTCCCATTGGGCCTGTGACTTCGGCGTGTGCTTCTGGGATTTCGGTCATGAATCCGGCTACAATATGGTCAATGTCCCGATCAGCAACTTCAACGCACCCCAACAAGACATGAACCTGACTCCGGTTTTAGGGGTATGGGGCAGTGACCAGCATTCCTCTCACGCCAATGCTGTGGCGGGAACCAAGAACATTTATTTGACGTCCTGGCAGCCCGGCCATGGCGGATATAAGGTCAGCAATGTATGGGGAGATGAGATTACGGGCGTCTCCTGGGACGGATCGCAGCGGACAATACGCTTTAACAAGCATTGGAATAGTGGATACGGCTTCTGGGGCACGGCGCGCTGCTCTATCTCACACCTGGGCCATTACGCAATTTGTGGCTCCGACTACCAGATGTACAACCTCGATAAGGGTTTCGGGAATGGAAAGAATCAGGACACCTGTGACCACAATCTTCAACCAGGGATTGTTGGCACGAACAGCTGCCGCACTGACGTATTGCTCTATGAATTGAGATAGCAGCTTTTCAGGGTGATCAACCTGCCTAAAGGTATTTTAAGCTAAATCTTTAGGCAGATGTTCAATCTGTGCGTTATCGCACATGACGTAAGCGGAATCAAAAAGAATATAGCTCTGGATGACGTCCGGACACATACCGGGTCGCGGTCCATAACTATTTCTGATCCTTTTGCGCAGCTCACCTACGCTGCATTCACCATCCGAAGGCGTTTCGCCGAATCTCGCAACGCCAGCTTGCATCTGACGACCGCCGTCAAGAATTCTCTCGTTAGAGAATTGTGGAGGAGGCGTGCCGGTCGTATGGCAATTGTTTCTAAATATTCGATCTGAAATGGACTATTCCTTACTAACCGTTCAAACCGCCCAATGCTCATTTGGTTCAGACCGCCTTCAACTTCGTTGAATCTCCTGGCACCATCGTTTCTTATATGAGAACGCCAACGGCACAAAGCCTTCTCGGTAAAAATGAGGTGAGACCAGGGAAATACGGAAAACAGATGTCCGCCGAGCGGGTGGTACCAGGTTGGTCCAAAAGAAGCTAAGACACATCCGTCCGGCTGGAGCATACCAGCCATAGTGTTCAAAATCCCCGCAGGATCTGCAAAATGTTCGAACGCATCTAGGGAAATAATTATGTCCGCCGGTTCGGAGGGCTTGTGCGAGAAAGTGACATTTTGACAGCCTGCATTTGCAGCCTGTTGTCTCGCGATGGCTAGCCAACGTTCGAGGATATCGATTCCGTAAACTTGGCGAGCGCCGCGATGAGCAAGTTCGATCGCCTCCGCGCCAGCGCCGCAACCGAAATCAATCAAAGTGCGGCCACGGATTTCATCCCAAATACCTTCTCCCAGCAGCGCTTCAATCTTACTCCGGTCCGCGTAAGAACCGCCGGTCATCCCGCCTGGTTCATTCGGTGAGATGGCACGAAGAAGGCGGTATCCAACCTCGCCACCAATAATTCCCATTCAAAAATCTCCTTAGAAAAAATGAAGAGGGCTCCTCAATGTTTGTTCAACAATACCTCGTCTGAGTCAACCGCTTCGGCTAATTCCAAAACGGATAGGTTAGCAAACCTCCCGACGGGAGTGTTGACCTTCAGCCAGAGTTTAGTACTGAGAAATATTGGATACGCGATTCGTATCCACTGCTGTCGTAATCCCTGTTTTCTTTGGTTCGGCGCTGTGGCGAGCCCGTATCCAAGCTCTTCAAGACAGGAGCCCAACAGCCCCTCCAGTTCTGCAACCTCTTCAGTGGAGAGCTTTTCCTTCCAGCGGTTGACCGGGTTATCTTTCTGCCGTTCATCTTCCCGAAAAGAAGAGTTCGATTCGCGCAACCGGCCAAGCCCAGTACTCTGAATTAAATCATAGTCAAGCTTGTGATCTAAAAATTCACCGAGTTCGGCTAGGGTCCGGCGCGGGTCGGATACCAATTCTTCGTAACGAATCTCGATATAGTCTTGAGGTATTTGACTGCCATGGCGCTGTCCCGTTCGCACCATCCATTTCCAATAGACTGCGGTTTCCTGTATGCCTCTAGGTTTCCGGCTCCACGGAAAAGGTCTGAATTCACCCATTTTTTTCAAAGAAACCGCGATGTCCCGTCCGTCTCGAATAATGTGAACAAAAAGCGCCTCCGGAATATCGCGCTTGATTCTATGAATATGCAGAACGTTGTCAGGGTCATAAATCGCCCAGCGGGGCACGTGTTGATTTCGCGCGATTTCCTCCATCACAATACGCATGAAGTCTCCACCATTCTTACATTCCGATAAGACCTTTTGCGTCAGATTTGCGGAATCAAGCCCTGAACGACGGAATCCTTTGCTGCACAGCCAAGTGTCGAGCATACGCTGGCGATTGCGCGGTTCGCGGAATGTGCCAAAACGCGGAACCAATATCTTGTAGACCGGTAAAAGCCCCCGGTATACAGCGAAGCCGCCCGCCGAGAGAAGGGTATCGTACAGCAGGTTGGTTCCCGAGCGGTGACAGCCCACTACAAATACAGGTCGCTTGTTACGTTCCATGGGGTTGTTACTGTCCAGATTGGCGGTAGCATAGGCGTGCTTGTGGCGAACGAACGGCCAGTATAGCATCGCTCGATAGCCCCTCTCACTTACGTACATATAGGGCTGTGTGCAACAAAATGCGGGTGTTTGGGTTGCAGCACTTGTGGAACCGTTGTTTTCATTACAGCGCACTCCGTTCATGCGCCAACTTTGTGCCTAGTAACGGATTGCCCGTTCAAAAGGAGTCAAGATTTTGGAAATTCGTATGAAATACAAACGTGCGTCCGGGATGGTCGTGATAGTCATTGGTACTGCCTTTATCCTGTCGGCAATTGCAAAGAGCTTCAGCCCAGCTACTTCTCAAGACAAATCATGTGGACCACCCAACTACTGCGCACGTACTGATCGGAAAGTTGAACCTTATCCAAAGACTCCCCCTGTTCTGGGTCCGTCGGGATCGATTATCACCGACCCGAATTTTGGTTCTCGCATCTTACGGGTAACGGACGAGAAGACCGATCCGCGACGTCCAGGCGGACCATTGATTACGCCGTCTTCCGCCGAGCAGAATAATTGGAATACCAACAGCACTAAGTTTTACGTGATGACTATAGGAGGAAGAGATCTTCTATATGACTTTGATCCGTCCACAATGACAGCGCGGTCGAAGGGGCCCCTTGATGTTGCGTGGGGCGGCGAGCCTCAATTCAGTTACGCCAACCCGAACATTCTGTATGGAGTGGATCGCAAACAGGCAGCATTTCAGCAATATGATGTTTCAAGCGGCCGGCTCACGAACGTGCACAATATTTCCGACTGCCTGAAGCTAGAGCCCAATGACGGTGCGCACGCAATTACGGTCAGCGCAGACGACAACAGATTCATGGCCAATGTGGGCCCGCGGCAGGATGGGAATTACTTGATTTACATTTACGACCGGCAACAGGGCTGCCGGTGGTACAACACACGGACTGGCGAGATAGGCGGTAAGTGGGGGCCCAAAGGAACCATTACCATGCCGGATCGCCTGCTCATCCACAATGCGCGTATGTCGAAGTCAGGAAAGTTCGTGTACATTGCGCGCGGGAATCCACAGCCTCACCATCGTTGGGTCGTATGGGAAGTTGAAACAATGTCAGTCACGCTTTGTAATTCCGAATGTGATGGCCATCGAGCTATGGGATATTCCCACCTCGTCGGAGCTTCTGGGAAACAGAGCCCGATGGACCTGAAGATTCGCTCCTTGAATCATATGGATGACACGTCTTCGTTAGTGTCTGACGTGCCACGAACTAACGGGTACTGGTATGACATGCATTTGTCCTGGAACAACGCAAATCCGGAAGATACGACCCCAATCTGTTTATCGACATACAGCCCTGGTAATCCAAATACTCCCGGCACCCCTTTGTCAGTGCAGGGGCCTTGGGAGAATGAGATCGACTGCCTCGAAACAGATGGGAAGGGTTCCAAGTTTTGGCGATTTGCTCACAACTACAGCACGGCCAAAAATGGATTTTGGTCGACGCCGAGAGGGAACGTTTCGCAGGACGGGCGCTTCTTCATGTTTACGTCGGATTGGCAGGACCAGTTAGGCGAGACGGGCGACGGAAAGAAATTTCGCACTGATGTTTTCATAGTCGAACTCAAATAAGAATGAAGTGAAACCAGAATCAGCGATAGCGGGGGCGCGGTAAAGAACTTCCCGCGTACGATCCCGCAAGTTCGCGCGGTGCTTCGGGAGAGATTGTTGACTGCAGAACAGGCTCACGCTCTTTCACGACAGCGAACAAGACCGACGTATATGCGACTGCGAAATATGGGAAGAACTGATAGGCCTCGGGAGCGAAGAAGGCCCCTACTACGAAGCCAATCAGGGAGCTATGAAGCGCCCCTCCGAGCAGGACGGTCTCACTATCGAGATCGCGCATCTTCCTTAGGAGTCTGAGATTCCGGAATCCACGCGCGAAGAACATAAAAAAGAGGACCAACACCGGAATTCCGCCTTCGACCCCGAGTTGCAGATAAGTGTTATGAACCTCTTTCCATTTTCCTGAATACGTGATGAAGTTGCGCACTCCCACGCCCAGAATCGGGTAGTGCAATATTCCTTCGACGCTCTTGTGCATAAGGAAGGAGCGCTCCTCGTAAGAACCGTAAGCACTCTGGTCGACGTTGTCTTGCACATTCCCGGAAATGGCGAAAAAGCGTTGCTTGAGCCGTCCACCTACTGCAGCCAGCATCACGACTCCAAGCAGCGCTACGATCACGATGAGTTGCGGACGCTTCCCCTTAACACCAAAATGCCAGAGGCATACACTCCCGGAGAGGACCAGCGTAATAAATCCTGCTCGAGACGCGGTGAGGAACACTGCTGCAATCATGAACAGCATGAGTACCGCCCAGATCGCCTTCCGTATGCCACTTTTTGAACTCAAAAGAAACATCAAAGAAAATGGAAGACAGAGTACGATCGCGAATGCAAGGTCATTAGGATTGGAATATATGCCACCTAAAACCCCATCAAGCCTCGGAACGGAGTGGCCCTTGATAACCGCAACAGCGCTAACAATTCCTACCGAGGCCGCCTGAATAAAAACGATACGCCTGAGTCTGGCAACGGTTGTGATAAGCAAGAAAGTAAGCATCCAGGCAATGTAAGCCTTGAAGAATTCTATCGTTGCAAAAAAAGCTCCGCCCCTCCACACCGGAGAAAGCAAGGCCCCGGGAACGAGAAGAGCCATCATCGCAAGCAGGTACGTGGCTTCTTTCGGGAGATTGCGGA
>JAOAPG010000168.1 GCA_025462785.1 Acidobacteriaceae bacterium | reverse complement strand
GCCTTGGTTCGCGAACGGCTTTCGCAGGCGATGCCGCTGGAGGCTAAGTACATCGTGAAGGTCATGACCGGCGATTTGCGGATTGGGCTAAAAGAGAGTCTCGTCGAAGAAGCGGTCGCCAAAGCTTTTGGAGTTCAGACCAAGGAAGTCCAGCGCGCCAACATGCTACTCGGCGACATTGGCGAGACGCTCCGGTTCGCTGCGGACAACCGGCTATCCGAAGCAAAGATGCGGCTCTTTCACCCGTTGGGATTCATGCTGGCGAGTCCGGCGGCTTCCGCAGACGAAGCTCTCGGCTATTTTGAAAATGCTCTCGTCGAAGACAAGTACGACGGTATTCGCGCTCAGGTGCATTGCTCTGGCGATCACGTTCGCATTTTCTCTCGGACGCGCGACGACATTACAGAGTCTTTCCCTGAACTCGCAGATGCGCTGGCCGGATTTCCGCGCGACGTGATTCTCGATGGAGAGATCGTGGCATGGAGCTATCTCGTAGGGGAACCGAACGAACCTGGGCGGGCGCTTCCATTCAGTGCATTGCAGAAGAGACTGGGCCGAAAGAAGGTGAGTCAGGCGATGATGCGAGAGGTTCCAGTGGCTTACCTCGCATTCGATGCGCTCTACGCCGGCGGAGAGTTGTTGATTGATCGTCCTTTGCGAGAACGAGCCGGGATTCTGGAAGAGGTGCTGGCTGAAGGCGTAAACCACAGGAATAACCACAGAAGTGCACAGAGAAGTGCAGAAACGCAGGGGCAACTGGGATTCGGAACGGAGGACGTAGCCGATAAAGAAATAAAAGCTAAAATCACGCGCGCGCCAGTATTTCAGGCTTCTTCGCCTGAAGAACTCGACCAGCTGTTCGACGCTGCTCAAGCACGAGGCAATGAAGGCTTGATGATCAAAGATCCCGAGTCGGTCTACACTCCGGGGCGGCGCGGGAAGTCGTGGCTGAAACTTAAACGCGAGCTGGCGACTCTCGACGTAGTTGTCACGGCAGTCGAATATGGACACGGCAAACGCATCGGAGTGCTCAGCGACTACACATTCGCGGTGCGCGATGGCGAGAGGCTGGTAAATATTGGCAAAGCCTACTCGGGACTTACCGATATTGAAATCGCCGAAATGACCAAGTGGTTCTTGGAGAACACAATCGAAGATCAAGGATTGCGGCTGCTAGTCGAGCCAAAGATTGTGATCGAAGTAGCATTCAATAACATGATGGAGTCCGACCGGCATAACAGCGGATATGCCTTGAGATTCCCCAGGATAGTGCGGCTGCGTCCGGACAAGCCGCCGGAAGAAGCGGATACGCTCGCCAGAGCTGAAGAGATATATCGGACGCAGGAACGCCAATAGCGGAAAACGATCTGGGAATCGCACAGGCGGGCAATGTTTAGCCGTCACATCCAGCTTAGCCGCCTACGGATTATCATGTCGTGCTTTTCCGAATGGAACAGCTGGACCTTCCAAGCCAAATGGCTGAATTCAAACAACTCGAATACCTATTGCTGGGATATGTGCCCAATGTGCTGCGAAAGCGCGGCATCGAGATCGCGGTTTGTCTGCACGAACGTCAAGACGCAGCGGACAAATTTGCGGGAGTACGCTTGTTAGAGAAATGGAAGTCAGTGCAAGAGATAGATCCCACGCAGATGTGGAGCTGCTGGAGGCGCTGGAAAAGGAAATCCGGGGGCAGTGGCCGTCGGTCGACGGACGGCAGTCGCTGATTCGGACTTGGGAAGACAGCTTCTCGAACATGATTCAAGTGTCGGAGAGAAAAGTTTGTCTCTCGCAAGATCCAGTGCAAACCTTAAATGACCTTGAACGGGATTACCTAAAGCCGCTTGAGCATGAACGCGGTGCCAGGCTTCCGACTGGCAGCGGAGTCGGCTATATCAGAAGCCAGATGCGCAGCGCCTTTGCCCAGCGGGGAATTCTTCCTCTGATGCTGACTGACATTCCTCCCGTCGGTCAGAGACCCGGAGACCATTTGAAATTTGACTTCGGCTATTCAGTTGTATCGGATTTGAAGTTGCTTCAAGCCGTTTCCATGCACTCGCGCCTGGATGCGGCGGGGACACTGGCCGCGAGGTATCCGAAGATTGCGAATGATTACCAGAACGAAAAAGGCGTGAAAACATGGTTGACGGCGGTAGTTGAAGACGATGTAGACCGTAGTCGCGATGAGGTCGGATTTGCGCTCGGCATGCTCGAAGAGAGCGGGATAGAGATAGCGTTGGTAAAAAATATGCCGCGAATCGCGAAGGAGATCAGACGAGAGCTGCGAGCTTGAGCGATATGATGTTTAGAGCCAAACATTCTTCAGGTGAGAAACTAACTCCAATTGTCCGCTCTTCAAATCCATTCGTGCCACGTAATAATCCATCTTTGCGCCATTTTCATGTCTCATTTCTAGCCCTGCTTTAACGTATACGTGACAAGCGTCATCTGAAAGCCTTAAGAGCTCAGCTATCCACCCTCCCGAATAGGGAGCGGGCACAGCAAAGTCCTGCTTAGAAACACAGAGTGTGAGAGATCGGTTCACCAAATCAAATACGTTCACACCAACCCAGGTTCCCCCACCTCTCTTGGTCTTATGCATGGAGTTAAAGGTTATGATGGGACGCGTCTCGCATGTGATTGCTGATTCGTATGAAACTTCTTCTTCAGGGCTTCCGATCGGTTCATAGACTTCCGCGTCCTTGTGCCGCATTAAGAGTCGTGTCGGACGAGATTCTTTAGCTGCATTCTTCACTTCGAGAACGATAGATTCGCTTGCAGGGTTGTAGAGCACCCTGGGCCGTGAGTATCCTTCAGGAATACCGGCAGCACGCCAGCGCGCAGTTTCGTCGCCACTTTTGGCTTTCCTTGCTTCTCGGGAAATCTGCTTGATTGAGGCTCGAAGATTTTCCGATCTTAAGTCTTTTCGAGCCGAAAGACCTGCCACATTCGAGGGCTTTTGCCGCAACAAGCCAAGCAGCAAGTGCTCGTTCCCAATGTGAGGATTCTAGAAGGGCATCGGCTTCTTCGGCTCCATACCTGAGAACCATTTTCGATTTGTCGCTCAACGGGAGGTCTACTGAATTCCCAGTCTTCTCTAGCCCCTGAATCCCGCGAGAATCTCAGTTCGCACTTCGTGCGCGTTCTTGAGCAAATCGTTGGCAAGCCACGGATCTTCTAGCAGACCTAGACAAATATGCTCTGGTTCTATAAAAGAGGAGCCGCTCTCGACGGCTTGGTTTCTAGCAAAAAAAATTGTTCGACGGGCATTCTCTGTAAATCTTTCAAACATAGGAACACTCTTGCCGAAGACTGAGAGCAGAACTTCAATTGCACGCTGGAATCGATATCTAGCGATGGTGGTGCTCTCCCTCTCCTACCGGGATCACGCATCCATGGGCCACTTCGCACACCACGTGCTCGAACTGGATCGTCGTATGGTTGATTTTGAAATCCTGATGCAGCCTTGCTTTCACGTCACGCAGGATTCGTTCGCTCACCGA
>JAOAPG010000092.1 GCA_025462785.1 Acidobacteriaceae bacterium | reverse complement strand
GATGAAGAAGAACCGTCCGGGAATGCTGTTGACCGTGTTATGCAACACTGAAGACGCCTCTAGGCTGACGCAGTTGCTGTTTGCCGAAACTTCGACCCTGGGAGTGCGGCACAGAGAAGAACGGCGTGAAGTTTTGGCGCGGAAGTTTGTCACTGTGAAAACGCAGTGGGGCGACGTGCGATTGAAGGTTGCCAGCATGAATGGCGCGGTCACGAATTATGCTCCCGAGTATGAGGATTGCAGGAGGATTGCGGCGGAGCAACATGTACCGTTGAAGAGCGTCATGCAGGAAGCTTTGCGGCAGTATTTGGGGGAACCTGCTTAAGCCGGCCGCTGCAGTACTCGCTGCTAAAGAGCTGATGATTCGGGGTAGGGGTCCTTCGACTCCGTACGCCGATTCGCTAAGCGAATCGACTCACTGCGCTCAGGATGACAATTTTTTTGGGGGCGTTCGGGATGACAACATTGGACGCGCAGGAAAATTAGTTCCGCTCAGATGAGAATAAGAACAACACAATGAAAGAAAAGTTTTACATCACTACTCCTATCTACTACGTCAATGCGCGGCCGCATGTTGGGCACGCTTACACGACCATTGCTTGCGATGCAGTTGCGCGCCGCAAACGCATGCTCGGATTTGATACCTACTTCCTGACGGGCACTGACGAGCATGGGCAGAAGATTGAGCGGGCCGCTCAGGCTGCGGGAAAGACTCCGCAGCAGCTCACCGATGAAGTTTCGGCCGAGTTCCGCGCGCTGTGGGACCGGATGGGGCTCACCTACGATGACTACATTCGCACGACTTCCGAACGCCACAAGCGCGGCGTGCAAGAGCTCTTCCGGAAGATTCGCGATAACGGATTCATCTACAAGGGAACGTACACCGGGCAGTACTGCGTGTTCGATGAAATGTATGTAGACGTCGTAGGTGAAGGCGCACCGTGTCCGGAGTGCGGGCGTCCGACGGAGACGATTCACGAAGAGAATTATTTTTTCAAGCTTTCGGCGTTCGCTGACCAATTGATCAAGCTTTACACGGAGACCGACTTCATTCGTCCTGAGAGCCGGCGCAATGAGGTGCTCGCTTTTGTCCGCTCCGGGATGCGCGATCTCTCGATCAGCCGCAGCACTTTTTCCTGGGGCATTCCAGTCCCGGACGATCCGAAGCACGTCGTTTATGTGTGGCTCGATGCGCTGGCGAATTACATCACGGCGCTCGGCTATGGCTCGGAGCATACGAAGCTATACGACAAATATTGGCCAGCCGATCTGCACATGATCGGCAAAGAAATTGTGCGTTTTCATTGCGTGTATTGGCCGGCGTTTCTCATGGCGGCTGGTCTGCCACTGCCGAAGCACATTGTGGCGCACGGATGGTTATTGTTTGAAGAAAACAAGATGTCGAAGTCGCGCGGGAACATCGTGCGGACAGAGACGATTCTCGATGTGCTCGGGGCCGACGCTCTGCGTTATTTTCTGCTGCGCGAAGTTGTTTTTGGACAGGACGGATCGTTTTCGTTCGATGCGCTGGTGCAGCGTTACAACTCCGATCTGGCAAACGGACTTGGCAACCTCGCGAGCCGCACGCTCACAATGATTACTCGTTACTTTAGAGGCGAGGTGCCATATCCTTCAGCGAAGGCTTCGCATACTGCAGCTGACGATGCGATTGCGGAAACAGCGCGACGGGTTATTGCGGAATACAATTCGCTGAGTGATCAGTATCAATTCTCGCGAGCGCTCGAAACTGCATGGAGTCTGGTTGCGGCGGTCGACAAATATATTGTCGAAAATGAACCTTGGGCATTGGGCGAAAAGCAAGACGAAGATAGCCGAGCACGCTTGGCTACAATTCTCTACACGTCAGCTGAGGCTCTGCGGATTGTGACCGCGCTCGCGCATCCGGTGATTCCGGAGGCGACAACGAAGATTTGGGCGCAGCTGGGATTGGGCGACATTAAGCAATTTGATTTGTCGAAACTGGCATGGGGACAGCTCAAGCTCGGAACGAAGCTGGGCGAGGTACAAGCAGTATTTCCGCGAGCGGACAAAAGCGCAATCGAAAGGATGCAGAAAATGGAAGAGCAGCAGAAGCCGGTTGCGGGCGCAACCGAAGCGCAACCTGCAACAGAGAAACCCACAACTAGGGCGACGTTTGCGGCAGAGCCGATAGCGAAGTCTGTTCCGGCAGCGAACGACGGAAAAATCAGCATCGATGATTTCGCGAAGGTCGAATTGCGAGTGGCGTTGGTGAAAGTGGCTGAGCGCGTGCCGAAAGCAGATAAGCTGCTGCGTCTGGAAGTAGATTTGGGAACAGAGACTCGTCAGATTTTGGCGGGAATCGCAGAGTCGTACACACCGGAATCGCTCGTCGGACGCAAGGTTGTAATCGTGGCGAATTTGGCGCCGAGAAAGTTGCGTGGCTTGGAATCGAACGGAATGATTGTGGCGGCGTCTCCAGAGGGCGGAAAGGCAGTGCTGGCAGGATTTTTGGAGGATGTTCCGGTGGGGACGAGGCTGAAATAGAGCAGGCGTCGGGCGTCAGGCTCTGGGCGCTGGGCTTTAGCCAATTGTTTTCACAATTGCATTAAGAGCTAGCCGAGCAACGCTCGGCCTGGACGGGCGAGGCGCCCGCCCCTACACGAGCAGTGGTCATGATTGGCCCAAAGCCTGAAGCCTGGAGCCCGCCTTTCAATGTTTATAGATTCGCATGCGCATCTCGAGGGCGAGCAGTTTGATTCTGATCGCGAGCTAGTTATTTCTCGTGCTCGCGAGGCTGGTATCCAGACGATTCTTGCAATTGGGAATGGCGAGACTCCTGAGGCTGTGGCCTGCGGCATTCGTCTTTCCGAGCAGTACGATTTCATCTATGCGTCCATCGGAATACATCCTCATGAAGCTGCATTTGCCACTGATAATTTCTTCGCAGAGATGAAAAAACTGGCGAAACGACCCAAGGTGATTGCGTGGGGTGAGATCGGGCTGGATTACTATTACGATCATTCGCCGCGCGATATTCAGCAGCGAGTCTTCCTGATGCAAATGGAATTGGCCCGATCGGCCAAACTGCCAATTATCATCCACTGCCGGCCCTCAGAAGGCAGCGAGAATGCCTGGGATGAATGTCTGACATCGATCCAGCAGCACTGGGTATCGAGTGGACTCGGCGGTATCCTGCACTGCTTTACCGGCACGCCTACCCACGCAAAACGTGCGCTGGATATGGGATTCATGATTTCCTTTGCCGGAAACATTACATTTCCAAAAGCTCAACAAATCCGCGAGGCCGCCAAAACAGTGCCGCTGGATCGCATGCTGATCGAGACTGATTCACCTTTTTTGGCTCCAATCCCGCATCGTGGCAAACGGAATGAGCCAGCATTTGTAAAAGAAACCGCTCGCAAAATTGGAGAACTGCTCGGACGCTCGGCGGAAGAAATCGGCTCCGCAACCGCCAACAATTTTTACCGATTCTTTTCGCTTCACGAAAAGTCCAACTCCATTTAGCTTGGTAGGTGCATCTTTTGCACAGGGCAGATACACTGCCTAGAGACTGAAATCATGCCAGAGAACACTTTTGATGTTGTGAGCAAACTCGATCTGCAAGAAGTCGCCAATGCCATTCAGCAGGCTCTGAAAGAAATTCATACGCGCTTTGATTTGAAGGATTCGAAATCGAATATTGAGGTGGAAGGCAAGGACGCGATCATCCTGCATTCGCAAGACGAATATAAGTTGAAAGCGGTCAACGAAATTTTGCAATCCAAGCTGGTGAAGCGCGGCGTGTCGCTGAAGGGATTGACTTATGAGGCTGTGCAGCCCGCGGCTGGCAGCACAGTACGACAGAAAGTCACGTTGCAGCAGGGGATCCCGATCGAGAAAGCCAAGCAGATCGTGAAAATAATTAAAGATTCGAAGAAGAAGGTGAACGCATCCATTCAGGCG
Organism: Acidobacteriaceae bacterium; assembly: GCA_025462785.1. Lineage (GTDB taxonomy): Bacteria > Acidobacteriota > Terriglobia > Terriglobales > Acidobacteriaceae > JAOAPG01. The sequence goes on along the minus strand of JAOAPG010000092.1, from coordinate 98 downwards.
GATGCGGTGCGGGTCAGCGGGAAAGACCGGGACTCGCTGCAGGAAGTGATCGCGCTATTGCGCGGAGAGGATTTGGGACTCGATTTGCAGTTCACGAA
>JAOAPG010000074.1 GCA_025462785.1 Acidobacteriaceae bacterium | reverse complement strand
GAAATCACAAGGCCGGACGAAGTTCAATTCTATGAACCCATTCTCCGTGACCAAGCTGGCCATGTGACCACAGGACTAGCCGCGGCAACTGGATACCTCAAGGACAACCGGCTCCTGCCCTCTGGCTTTCAGAAACAAACAGCGGATAAAGATATCGCAGTAGTGGGGGATGCTGCCGACGATCCTAACTTCACTGACGCAGGGGACCTGGTGCAGTACTCCGTGCCCCTCGGAAATGCGCAAGGACCATTTCACGTCGACGCAGAGCTTTGGTACCAGCCAATCGGTTTTCGCTGGGTGCACAACTTAAGTCCGTACCAAGCTGCGGAGACTCGTCGCTTCGTCGGCTACTACGATTCCATGCCCGGCGCGAGTGCTGTAGTGCTGGCTCGATCGACAGCAACGCACTGAGTGGCCCCGAGGCGGCCATCTACAGGCATCTACATGAATTACGCCGGGGCCCGTTACCCATTGACGGTTGGCATTTATCTACTAGAGGCAATGCTCGGCTGTGTTTCTTGAGTTGACACAGACGGTTTGCTGGCCACAGAGCGGAGCTTAGGTTGGCTGGTTTTTTTCTTTACAGCTGCCGCGGCTTTTCTCTCGGCTAGCTTCTTACGATTGAAATCTTTGATGATGCGCGCGATGTAGGCTTGCGTCTCGTAATATGGGGGAACGCCGTGGTAATGATCTACGCGCATCGGTCCAGCGTTGTACGCCGCTAGCGCTTTCACCACGTCGTAGTTGTAGCGCTCCAGCAACTCGCGCAAGTAGCGCGTACCCCCCTCAACGTTCGCTCCGGGATCGAATGCGTTCGTTACGCCGAGTGCTGAAGCCGTGTTTGGCATGAGCTGCATCAGTCCACGCGCGCCTTTTGGCGAAAGCGCGTGAGAGTTGAATCCGCTTTCAGCATGAATCACGCTGTTAATGAAGTCGGGATCAATATGGTTCCGATCACCTGCACTGTTGACGAGATCGTTGACTTGTTGGGGCTTGAGCAATGGTGGCAGCTTTTGCTGAACCGCAATTGGAACGTTCTGCGTTTTTTCCGCAACAAGGTTTGGCGCAGATGCGGGAGCGGGTACCGGCGTCAAGTCCTTTTCGAAACTCTGAATCTCGTTAGTCGGAATATCGACATAGCTGCTGGAATCTTTTCCAAGGTATAAACGAGTAGCGGTCCCTACAATCTCGCGATGCTCATGGCGAATCGTATAACCATTTGTCAGCACGGCAAGATCGGCTGCGAAGCTCGACATGGCGGTCAGCGCTATTCCGAAAAGCAATCCGAGTTTGACGCAAAATTTCATCTTCGCGAAAACGACAGCCGAGGCCGGCTGTTCCTACGTGATTCTTGCGAACGGGCGAGGACGCCCGTCTCTACATCGTTTCAATCATCGCGCTCACCGGACTTCCCAGCACTTGCTCGATCGCGGCAGCTACTCCGTTTTCGTCGTTATTCAGAGTCACTGACCAACCACGATCCCGTAATTCCTGAGATGCATTTCCCATGATAAACGGCTTACCGACGAACGCAAGCATTTCCACGTCGTTGTAATTGTCACCAATGGCCATGATCTCTTCGCGAGCAATTCCCCTGTATTCAGCCCAGCGCTTCAGCGCGTGGCCCTTCGAGCATCCCTGGTTAAGGACATCCACAATCGAAAGATCGCGCAATGGATATTCGGTTCTGACCACCGTGATGTCGTTCCCCAATCCGCAAGCATCAAGGCCTGCGAGCGCCTGCTGCATACGAGGGATCGACCCGCAGAACATCGCTTGCACCGGATCCGTTGTCAATGAATTTTCAATTGGAATCACGAAATCGATAAATTGCAGATTCTTTTCCAGCCAGCGCTGAATCACATTGTTCAACTCGCGCATGTGTTCAAGAACAATCGCTCCCTTAACTTCTTTGTCAAACGTCAGCACAGTATTGCCGCGGAACTCGAGCATTGCAGTGCAAAGCTTTACGCAAGTTTCCGCCGGAAGCATCTCGCGATGAAAAGTCTGACCAGATAGCGACCGAGTGATGGCGCCATTTGAGCTGATAATCCAGAGATCAAAGCCAAGAAGCTTTGCAATCGGAAGAGCGAAGGTGTGGCGCCGCCCCGTGACCAGCACGACTTCAATCCCTTCTTCATGCGCTCGATGAATCGCCGCCAGATCGGCGTCTGAGATGCGAAATTCAGAGTTCAGCAGCGTGCCGTCAATATCGGTAGCTAACAGTCGAATAGGAGCTTTCACTAAGAGATTTTAGCATCCGCTCTGGGTCAGTCTGGTTACTTAACGCGGGACTCCTCGCTTCTTGCGACGCGCGTGTTATAGTGCGCATCGTATCCTCTAATTACTGACCGCATGGGATCGTTTACATTCCTATTTTTTCCCTGGGGCTTGATCCTGCAGGCGTTGGCGATTTTTCACTTCATTCGCCGACGCCCCGATGGCTATTGGCTGTGGATCATAATCTTCTTCGGACCCTTGGGCGCTCTGATCTACTTTGCCGTGGAAGTTATCCCAGATGCCGGGCTGCTGCGGCAGGAGTTCAAAGTCTTTCCGCGTCGCCGGCGAATCCGAGAACTGGAATCGGCCATTCTGGATAATCCTTCAGCGGGGAACTACGAGGAGCTGGCGGACTTGTATCTGGAGGAAGGGA
>JAOAPG010000107.1 GCA_025462785.1 Acidobacteriaceae bacterium | reverse complement strand
CTGAATCTGGTTTCTGCCAATCTATAAAATCTTCGCCAGACGAGTCGATTGATCGTCACTACCATCGCTGCCATTAATATTGTGGCCGCGATGAGCAGTTCGAAGTTTCCGCTATCGGTGGCTTTGCTAATAATTGCGCCCAGTCCCGTGGTCGAGAAGATTTGCCCTTTGAAATGGAAATACTCTGCGACGATACTGGCGTTCCACGCGCCACCTGAGGCAGTCACGAGACCGGTCACCAGATAAGGAAAGATGCCAGGCAGGATCAGTTTTCTCCAGCGTTCCCAGCCTATAATTCCGAAAACCGAGCAGGCTTCCTTTAGATCGGTGGGAATCGCCATGGCTCCCGCAATCACGTTGAACAAGATGTACCACTGCGTTCCGAGCAGCAACAGGAGGATCGAACCTATGCCGAGTCCCGAACCCGCGCGAACTAGCAGCAGCAAGATAATTGGAAAGAACGCAGTGGCAGGCACCGACGCGGCGATTTGTGCGAGAGGCTGGGCGATGCGGGCCAACCGAGGGTTGAAGCCGATCATGACGCCCACGGGGATAGTCCAGGCAGCACCGATCAAAAGCGCGACATTCACGCGCAAAAAAGTTGTGGCCAATCCAACTATCAGCTGAGTCGCATCCGAATGGCTTACGCCCGCCAGCATGATGATCACGCGGATGACGGCATAAACGATGCATACGAGTGCAACTATGCCCCAGCCGCGAATGATCCAGATTCTGCGCTGATTCGGAGCCACCACTGGGGAAACGGCAGTGTGACGGTGGGCAAACCGCAAGATAAGCGATTCGCGTAACGGCTGCAGAGCCTTCTTTTGAAGATAAGCGAGGCTGCTCGAGCGTTGCAGAATGTTAAGAACCCAGGACTGCGGAACGTCCGTGCTCTCGACTTGCTCGATCTTGAACTTCTCCGCCCATGCGATCACGGGACGCCAAACGAATTGATCGATGAGAACAATTACGGCGATCATGGTGGCCACGCCTAGAAGAATGGACCTCGTGTCTCCGGCACTCGCGGCAGTTTGCAGATAAGAACCCAAGCCCGGTAAGCGAAAATCTCGCGATCCTAAAACGAACATCTCGCAAGCCATGAGGGCGAACCAGCCGCCGGCTACCGACATCATCGAATTCCACACCAGACCAATGGCCGCGGAAGGAAGTTCGAGCTGAACGAATTGTTGCCACCAACTGAAGTTGTAGATGCGAGCGGCTTCGCGCATCTCCCGGGGAATGCTCTTCAGGGAAGCGTAAAAGCTGAACGCCATGTTCCAAACCTGACCGGTAAAGATCAGAAGGATCGCGCCAAGCTCCACTCCCAGTTGCCGGCTCGGAAAAAGAGCCACCATCGCAAGCATCACGCCCGGCAGAAAGCTCAGCACCGGAATGGACTGCAAAACGTCGAGCAGCGGAATCATGAAGCGCTCAGCGCGCGGATTGTAGGCCGCGACGTAGCCGTACACCAACGTAAAGATAAGGCTGAGAAAATAGGCGGCGCTGATTCTCAGCAAGGAGTATCCGGCGTAGGCGGGAAGCGCCCAAGCGCTGCGCGAGATTTCAACTTGTGGCGTAAATGGACCAAACCAGGTGCGTGCCACGAGCAAGATGCCATAGAAAAGCGATATGCCAGCGGCAAACATTATGAGATCGGGCAGGTGGGAGGTCTCGATTCGCGGCAGAAGCGACCACAGGCGGTAAGGACTGAAAGCGCGGAATCCTCCAGGGCTCTTCATACGTCTTACTTCTCTGCCGCGACTGTAGGAGGAGGATTGGCTTCCGACGACGGATCGGTCCAGACTAGGCGCTCGTTTTCCGGATCATGATCGAAGATTTCGGCGTACCGTCCCCAGTTCATGGCGGTTTCGAACTGGCGCTCGACTTCGTCCTGACTGAAATGCTCGTCGAGAATGTCGTGGAAGAACTCGTCGGGGATGGAGTGGTCGAGCTTCGCTTTCAACACACTATCGATACACTGCAAAATCGTAATGTGCTTCAGCGCAGCCTGACGAAATAGGGTCTTTCTTGTCTGGATGTCGGCTTCGACGAAAGCAACTCCGTCTGGCGTGATTTCGACATCGCCTTCCTTGAGCGTGGCGAAACCCAACATGGTGCAGGACTCAACAATCGGCAAAAGGTCGTCTGCATCCATGGCCAACTTTTCGGCGAGTGAGTAGAGGTCATCTTTACCGCCGCCGTCCGCCAAAATTTCAAGTAGACCCGCAATCCCGCCTGGCCGGGCATGAGGCAGCATCTGATACTTCTGCCTGGGAGCACGAGCGCTGGTAGCAGCAGCTTGTCCGTGGACAGGCAATGCATGCTCAGCATCTGGCTGAGTCATGGTGTTGTAGATATAGTCTACGTATTCAACAAAGCGATCGGACTTGCGATCCCGAAGCTGCGGCAGATTGATTTCGAAGTCCGCCCGAATGCGTCCGGGATTCTTGCCAAGCACGATCACTCGGTCAGCGAGCAGAACCGCTTCTTCGATATTGTGGGTGACGATGAAAATTGACGTAGTCGGAATCTTCTTACTGAGCCACAGTTCCAGCAATTCACCACGCAGGTTTTCCGCAGTCAGAACGTCCAGGGCGGAAAATGGCTCGTCCATGAAGAGGACTTCTGGTTCAACGACGAGGGCCCGTGCGAAGCCCACTCGCTGCTTCATTCCTCCGGAAAGCTCTTTGGGATAGGCAGTTTCAAAGCCGTCGAGTCCCACCGTATCCAGCATTTTCAGCGCACGCTTACGTCTCTCAATGGCAGCAACGCCTCGCGCTTCGAGGGGTGCTTCAACATTTTCGAGAACATTAAGCCACGGAAAAAGTGCAAAGCTTTGAAAGACGATGGCTACGTTAGGAGGCTGAACGCTGATGGGCTTGCCATGCCACTGGACTTCTCCAGAAGAAGGAGTCGAAAGACCAGTAAGCATGCGAAGGAGAGTGGACTTACCGGAACCGGACGGGCCGAGCAGGGCAACGATTTTTCCAGAAACCACTTCGAGATTGGTGGGCGCGATGACCTGAATACGGTTCCCGTCCGGTTGAACGTAGAACTTCTCCACACCAAGCGCCTGGATAATCGCATTCGCCACTAGAATTCACTCCGAGTCCCAACTCCGACCTCAATTTACACGTTACACGATTCGCGCTGGAGAGGTGAATCGTTAAGTGTTACATCATGATTAAAATCGTTTCAGTGTGAACTTACGCGACGAACTCTTCGCTTGCCTGAATCGTAATGGGGTGCGGAAGCCGGTCGGTGACCTCCGCCAATCCTGCCAGGCGCCGCGCCAGCTCCGGCTTTAATGAGCCGGGCTGGTATCGCCAGTGGTAGTTACCATCGTGGAAGCTGGGCGTGTTTAGACGAGCCTCACTGCCAAGGCCGAGCACATCCTGCAGAGGAGCGACCGATAAACTTGCGACGGAGCTTTGTGCAAGCCGGATTAGGGCCCAATTCACACCATCATCTTGATGACCCACCAAAGACTCAACTGCCGCACGCTCGTGTGGCTGAGCAGTCTTCCACCATCCGAGAGTGGTGTCGTTGTCATGCGTACCGGTGTAAATGACTCGGTCTGGCGTTACCCGATGGGGCAAATAGATATGCGCTCCAGGATCGCCGAAGCCAAACTGCAGCACCGCCATACCCGGAATATTGTGGCGCTCGCGCAATGCATTCACGTCCGGAGTGATTAGACCCAAATCCTCGGCGAAAAATGGCAGGCTTCCGAAAGCCTCGCGCAATTTGTAAAACAGATCGTCTCCGGGACCATCGACCCATTTGCCATTTATAGCGGTAGGTTCGGTGGCCGGAATTTCCCAGAACTGTGCGAAGCCGCGAAAGTGATCGAGACGAATGAAGTCGCACGTCTGCGTAGCCCAGCGCAGGCGCTGAATCCACCATTGATACCCGTGGGAGCGCATCCTATCCCAGTTGTATAAGGGATTGCCCCAGCGCTGGCCAGTGGCGCTAAACGCGTCTGGAGGGACGCCGGATACGACTTCCGGCTCAAGGTCGTCTTTTATCCGGAAAAGATCACGATGTGCCCATACGTCAGCGCTGTCGTAATCGACGAAGATCGCGATATCGCCGACCACGCGTATTGATTTCTGCGCGCAATAGAGCCGTAAGGCTCGCCACTGCTCCCAAAAAAAGAACTGCGTGACGCGGCGAGTGGCGATCTCGGAGGCATACTCTTTCTGTGCTTGGTCCAGGGCTGCGGGCTCACGTCGAGCAATTTCGCGCGGCCAATCCTTCCAACATAATTTTCGATTGTGCTCTCGCAAGACATCGTAGAGAACGTAATCCTCAAGCCACCAGGCATTTCCGGCACAGAAGTTTTTGAAACGCGACTGCTGATCACTAGCGGAACGATCTAGGAAATTTTGAGCGGCCTCTGTAATCAGAGGCAACTTGCGCTGCATCACTTCCGCGTAATCGATTCGTCCCACGGAATCAGGCAGGTCCGAAAGACGCGAATGCTCGATCCAGCCGTGGTCCGCCAACCTTTCCAGGTTGATTAAAAGCGGATTGCCGGCGAAGGCTGAGGTGGATGAGTACGGCGAATTGCCATTCGCTGGCGGGCCCAGCGGAAGGACCTGCCACAATCCCTGACGCGCCGAAACCAGGAAGTCAACAAACTCATAAGCGGCCGGGCCGAAGTCTCCAATCCCACCACGGGAAGGAAGAGAGATTGGATGAAGCAGAATTCCGGTTGAGCGAGGAAATGGCATTGTTCTTTTCTAAACTGATTTGAGGGAGAGCCCTCAGGACTAAGCGTCAATCGCGTGTGGAACGCAGTTATGCTGCTTGCAGTTACTCGCCTTGCTCCCCCAATGATCCACGAGTCAGGGCCTTCATTTCGTCCTGATTGATCTTGATCTTTTTCGCCTTTTCCATCTGCTCGCGCAAGTTAGCCGCGAACATGCCAAACAATTCTCCCTGCTTGGCCTGCAGAAGCGAATCGCGAATCTGGTTTTTCTTGGTTGCAAAATCCTGGTCGGTGGGTTGCTGCTTTTCAAGAATAGCCAGCACCGCGCCGGTGTTTCCGCTGTCGAGAGGGCCGCTTATGTCTCCAGGCTTCAATGTGAACGCAACCGATGCTGGTCCAGTCATTGAACCAATGTCGGGGACTTGACCGTCAGGGGAAACGAAGTCGCTAGTCTTCACCGTAGCGCCAAGTTCCTTGGCAGCTTTCTTGAGATCATGATCAGCTTTAGCTCGATCAGAAAGCTCCTGCGTCTTCTGTGTCAGCAGTTGTGCCGAACGCTCGTTCTTGAATTCACTTTCAACCCGGCCACGAATTTCTTCGAAGGTCGGCGTAGCGGGAGCCTTGATCGCTTGCACCTGGAAAACGGCATAGCCTTGCGGCAACTGCGCTTCATCGGGCGCAGACTTATCGGGCTCGCCAAAAACCGCTTCCATGAATGATGGCGAACTGCCGATCCCCGGAAGTGAATCCGACTTGCTGACAAAATCCGTAGTGATGAGTTGCAGTCCCTTAGCGGCCGCAGCTTTATCAATTCCCTGACTTCGAGCTTGGGTGCGCAATGCACTGGCTTCCGATTGCGCAGCTTTCTGTGCCTTGTTAAGTCGAACTAGTGGTTCGATCTGGTCTTTGACTTCGGCCAGCGACTTCATGTGTGCGTCTTGTTTATCGTCTACATGAATGATGTGGAAGCCATAGCTGCTTTGCACCAGGTCGCTGGTACCGCCCTTAGGCAACGAAAAAGCAGCCTTTTCGAACTCAGGCACGGTACGGCCTTTGCCGATCCATCCCAGGGACCCGCCATTCTTGGCGCTGCCGGGATCTTCGGAATACTTCTTGGCCAGTTCTTCGAAATTTCCACCAGCCTTTAATTGTTTGAGAACGTCTTCGGCTTTCTTGCGCGCCTCATCAACGGCTTTGGGATCGACTTTTCCGTCCGCGCCGAGAGTGGTCTTAATCAGGATGTGGCGAACGTTTACCTGCTCGGGGACGCGATATTCGTCACGATGCTGATCGTAGTAGGACTGCAGACCTTCCTCAGTGACAGGAGTTTGCGCTTGCAGCTTGTTCGTGTCGAGAACGAAATACTTAACTTGACGCTTCTCGGGAATCGAATTGTTATAAGTGGCTTTATTGCGGTCGTAAAAAGCTTTCAGTTCAGCGTCGCTGGGATTAATGTCCTTGAGAATGGCGTCCTTTTTTAGGACGGCATACTCGAACTTGACCTTCGTATTCTGTTTCTCGAATTCCTGACGAACATCCGCGTCCGTTATCGAAGCGCTGCCCGTGATCAAATTTCGCAGCTTATTAAAAAGAACCTGATCGCGAACCTCCTGTTCAAATTGAGGAACTGTCAAATCGTGTTGCAGCAAAAGTTGTTCGTACTTATCTTGGCCGATGAAAGTTCCGCCAGGAAAGAACGTGGGAGATAGGTTCGGATCTTTCTGCAACTCCTCCCGCACCTCTTCGTCGGTTGCTCGCAGGCCAAGTCGCTGCGCTTCCGCGAGCATGGCCTTTTGGCTGATTAGCTGATCAGCGGCCCGCTGAGCAAAGTAAGGCAGCAACATCGATGCCTGGGCGCCTCCGCGGGGAAATTGCTGCTGCAGCATAGCTCTGGCTTGTTTTTGTATTTCCGGCGCAGTGACCTGCTGATCACCCACTGTCGCGACTATGCCTCGCTGGGGCCCGCCGCCACCGAGGAAGTCCGCGCTGCCAAAGCCCGGGACCAAGGTGATGACCATAAAAACGCAAATAATTGTGAGCAGACCACCAAGAATAATCTTCTTGAGAGGGCCAGGGGTTTGCAAAAATCGAATCATTTATCTATTACTCCAGAGTTGGGAGGGGACTCTTGATTATAAACTACTCGCGACCATTCGTAGACAAAGCAGCCCGCGGCAAGCATTAAGCTTGCGCAGAGGAACAAACGATCCATTCATGGAAGAAATTTCCCGCAAAATCAGCCATTGAACCGAATCATTAAAACGTGTTATCAAGGCGGTGCTCATATTTCGCTGTTGGTATGTTGCGGGGAACAGTTATTGCGAAAACTCTCACGTGCCTAGGGGAGTTTACCTCTCGCAAAAGGACCTTTTTCATGAAAAAGTGCAGTCTCCTGTGCCTGTTACTGATCGGTTCTTTGTCGGTGTTCTCTCAGAACGCTCCACGTGCTTCCCAATCCCAAGCTCCCTCGCATAATTCTCAAAACGAGGCCCGGCTTTCCCTGAACGATGGGTGGACGCTGCAGTCCTCGATAAAGGTCGGGCAGAAGGGTGACGTTCTTTCCACACCCAAGTTCCAGCCGAATGGTTGGTATTCGGTATCCGTACCGACCACGGTAGTGGCAGCGTTGGTGAAGCACAAGGTGTATCCCGATCCTGATTTCGGCATGAATCTGAGGTCACTGCCCGGCGTTGCCTATCCGATTGGCACGAATTTTTCGAACATCGCGATGCCGCCTGATAGTCCTTTTGCGGTGTCGTGGTGGTATCGCAAGGAATTCGCGATTCCTGCTGCCTACAAAGGCAAGAATATCTGGCTGAATTTTGGCGGGATCAACTACCGCGCCAACGTCTGGCTTAATGGAAAGCAGATCGCGAACTCGGACGACGTAGCAGGCGCGTGGCGAACTTACGAATTCAACGTGACCGAAGCGGCACAGCCGGGAAAGAAGAACGTTTTGGCGGTGCAGGTTTATGCGCCAACCGAGACGGACCTTGCGATTACGTTCGTGGATTGGAATCCCGCGCCGCCGGATAAGAACATGGGATTGTGGCGCGCGGTAGATGTGAGGACGAGTGGTCCGGTCGCGCTTCGCTATCCAACAGTTGTGTCGAAGGTTGATTCTCCCGATAACAATAAAGCGCATTTAACCATTACTGCACTCGTCAAAAACGGCACCAGTCAGCCAGTGAAGGGCACGCTGAAGGGGAAAATCGAAAACGTCGAATTCTCGCACGATGTAGAACTCGCGGCCAACGAATCGAAGAATGTGACGTTTGATCCCGATCAGGTTCCCCAGCTCAATATCGACAATCCGCGGCTTTGGTGGCCGAAGCAGATGGGTCAGCCGAACCTCTACACGCTGAATATGGAATTCGATGTGGACGGGAAAGCTTCCGATCAGTCCGAAACGCATTTTGGCATTCGCCAGATCACATCGGAGCTGAATGAAAACAAGCATCGCGTGTTTTCGATAAACGGGAAGAAAATTCTGATTCGTGGTGGCGGATGGTCTCCTGACATGATTCTGCGCGAGGACTCACAGCGCATGAAGGATGAGCTGCGCTATGTGCAGGACATGGGATTGAATACGGTGCGGCTGGAAGGCAAGCTGGAAGTTCCAGAATTCTTCGATTATGCGGATCGCAACGGAATTTTAGTCATGGCAGGATGGTGCTGCTGCGATCATTGGGAGCATTGGCCGAAATGGTCTCCTCAGGATTTCAGCATCGCGGAGCAATCCTTGCGTGACCAGATGTATCGTCTGCGCAGCCATCCCAGTCTCGTGATGTGGCTGAATGGCAGCGACAATCCTCCGCCGCCGGATGTCGAACAGACATATCTGAAAGTTGAAAAAGAACTGCTCTGGCCGAATCCCGTGGTCTCTTCTGCGACGGCGAAGCCGACTTCCGTCACGGGTGATAGCGGCGTGAAAATGACGGGTCCCTACGAATACATCGCACCTGCCTATTGGTTGCAAGATACGCCGAGCGCGCAGCCTCCACATCAGTGCAACCCAGGCGGCTGCGGCGGAGCCTACGGATTCAACACGGAAACCAGCATGGGACCCGCCGTGCCTCCGATTGAAAGCATTCGCGCGATGGTCGGCAAAGATCACCTTTGGCCGATCGATGACACATGGAATTACCACGCCGGCGGCGGCGTATTCAAAGACATTCATGTGTTCACCGACGCTCTGAATGCACGCTATGGCAAGGCGGAATCGGTCGAGGACTACGCTCTTAAGTCGCAGCTTCAGACTTATGAAGGCATCCGTGTGATGTACGAGGGATACAGCCGCAATAAATACGCTTCAACTGGTGTGATTCAGTGGATGCTAAACAACGCATGGCCATCGATGATCTGGCACTTGTATGACTACTACTTGCGGCCCGGCGGAGGGTATTTCGGGGCGAAGAAAGCGATGGAGCCACTGCATCCGGTGTATGGATATGACGATCATTCGATCTCTATCATCAGCAGTCAGTATGAAGAGGCCAATGGACTGAAGCTAACCACGAAAATTCTCAACGTTGACCTGACAGAAAAGTTTTCACAGCAGTCGACGGTCGATGTTCCGGCAGATGGGGTCAGCAAAGTTTTTATCTTGCCTAATGTTGACGGTCTAAGCCCTGCTTATTTTGTAGTGCTGCGGCTCGAGAATGCTGAGGGCAAGCTGGTGGGATCGAATTTCTACTGGCTTTCGAGCAAACAGGAAACCATGGATTGGGCGAAATCGAACTGGTACACGACGCCGACAGAATCCTATGCGGACTTCACCGCGTTGTCGCAGTTGCCAAAAGTCAAGCTGAAGGTTACCGATCGCACCGAGCGCAAGGGTGAAGATGCAGTCACGCATGTCACGCTGGAGAATCCCAGCAAGAGTCTGGCGTTCTTCGTGCGGCTAAAAGTCGACAAAGGAAAGGAAGAGATTCTGCCGGTGTTGTGGCAGGACAACTACATCTCATTGTTGCCAGGCGAGAAGCGGGAAATCAGCGCCACGTATCGGGCGAGTGAGTTGGGAGCGACGAAGCCGGTGGTGGAAGTGAGCGGGTGGAACGTGGAGTAAGTGCGGACGAGGAGGAAATCCCCGCCCTTCGCTTCGCGATGGGACGGGGCACCCAGTAGACAAAAATTCAAGAGGAGCGATCCTGACGTCTTCGTGAGCGAGCCTGTGATGGCAAAAGCCCCGCCCAAGCGGAGCTTGAACGGGGCACCCTGTAGTTTCTCGCGCTAGGCTTCTTCTGGGGGCAGTTCGAAGTCGACCAAGTTTCCGCGGAAACCTTTGGTCTTCCATGCGCCAACTGCAATTCCTACCGCCATCCAGATTGCGCCGAAGACCAGCGCTTTGGGGCTTAGGCTTATCCAAAGAAGAAAACAAATTATGAAGCCGAGGACTGGCGGCAGAAGATTGCCGAGCTTTTTCTGCTCTTCGTGCAAATAATAACGAACGAAGGCAGCCGCATTCACTCCCATAAATGCGATCAAAGCGCCGAAGTTGAGCAAGTTGGCTCCGAGGTCGTAACCTGTGGTCGCTCCGGCTAATGCGGGGAGCAGAAACGCTCCTGCGAGCGCGAGTGCTCCAACAAAAACCACATTGTTACGGGGAACACGTCTTTTCGGGTCTACTACTCCGAAGAAAGATTTTGGCAGCGCGTTGCTGCGGCCCATACCATAGAGAAGGCGCGCCGCACCGAGTTGCGCTCCCATACCGGAGCCGAAGTTGGCCACAACCAGAGTGAATCCGACAATCGCGAACAACGGCGCCCAGGCTCGACCGGCAACAAAGGTGAAAGCGGTGTCCATGTTTGGATAGGGCTCTGATGCCGGCCAGATCAGTTGCGCCGCATAGACCTGAACCGCCGACAGAAGACCGATCACGACACATACGAGAACCGTCGCGAGAAGAATATTGCGACGGGGATTCTCTGCCTCTTCCGAGAGGGTCGAGATTCCATCGAACCCGATGTAAGTGAGCACCGCGACCGACGTTCCTCCAAGCACTGCTTTCGTATTCCAACTCAATGGATCGTAGAACGGGCGCGTAAAGAATGCAGTGCCGTCATGAGGATGTCCGAAGATGTAGCGGGCGGCAGCGACAAAGAAAATCGCGATCACTACTCCCATTCCCGCAGCAAGCGCGGTATTCACGCGAGCCGAAGTTTTGACTCCCTGAATATTCAGGCCGGTAAAGACCATAGCGAAAAAGACAGCCCATCCGGCATAAGGAATGCCCGGAGCGAACACGTGCGCCTGCTGGCTGATCCAAATAATGCAGATCATGGGATTGAGCAGGTAGTCCATCACCATGCTCCAGCCGGTGACGTAGCCGAGTGCGGGATTGATCTCTTGGCCGACATACGTGAAAGCCGAACCGGCGCTGGGATAAGCGCGAGCCATGCGTCCGTAGCTGATAGCGGTAAAGAGCATGGCAATCATGGCAATGAGAATGGTTGTAACAACATGGCCCCGACCGCGGTTGCTCAGTACGCCGAAAACAGACATGGGAGCGACCGGTTGAATAACGATGACGCCGTAGAGAATCAGATCCCAAAGTGTGAGAGAGCGTCTGAGTCCAGGATTGGTCGGAGCAATGGTCGGCGAGGAAGTTTCCATTAGTGAGGTATTGGATTCGGAGTGGCCGAAAAAGTCAATATTGAAACGTTTTCATACTGGGAATTTGTAAGCCTTCGGTAGGACTATAGAAGATCAGTCGCGGACGAGAGAGCATGATGCGATAGCGGTGCTTCGATTCCTACTTCTCTTCGCTAGCGAAGAGAAGTATCCGCTCGGCATGACAGTTTAGTTGGATGACGAGATAAACGCCCTCACTATTTTTCTGGCTTGTAGTCGTACCGGTATCCTTGCGGCTCGTTTCCGGAGACGTACCTCGTGTTGTATTTCAAGAAATAGTCGAGATGGGTTTCGTCGAGCGGGAATGATTTTCCCGGATATGGATAGGTTCCCATCTTCCGGAAGGGCAGAGGCTCCACTGTACTGCCATCCGCGGCGTAGAAGTCCATATCTTTTTCGTAGCCGTTTGCTACGAAGAAATAATCGCGCGTCCAGCCTTTCGGCAATACCGGCAATGAACTCGGATCGAACTCGAGCGTAACTTCCTCGCCTGTTCCGAAGACGGCTAGCTTGTCATCAAAACCCGTCAGCAGCGGCTTCACATCGCCGTAACGAGTGTAGGTGCCTGCCTGCCGTGCATACGGACCTGTGCGGCTGACCTGCTCGTAGACATACTTCACGTTGCCCGGAGGCTGAGCTTCGATCTGGCGAGGATAGCCGTGGAAGCCGAGATCGGCGCGATCAAGCGGAACAGGGGTCAAACGAGAGCTCACGTTCTGCTCGGTGCGATCAATCAGTATGTTGTCCCAATAAATCTGAAGATTGGTTGAGAGACGGATTCGCTTCGTGCCATGCGGCAGCTTGTCGGTGAGATCGGCAGTCATGGTGCGCGGCAGACCGGCAGGAAATCCCATGTCATCGACAACGCGAACCCACTTCCCTCTTGCTTCGCTTCCGTCTGCAACAAGAGCTTCAACGTAAGGCGCGGTTGCCTTTACGCCCGCCTGATCTGCCGCGTACATGCCCGTGGCTGTGAAGTATTCGATTTCGCCGTGGAGCAGTAGGCGTAGCGGGCCTCCTTGATACGGTTCGCCGAGATCGAGCTCCAAACTATGCGGCTTGGCGAAGCCTTTGAAGGAGAGCAGATCGAAGTCGCCGACATAGCGACGCTCCAGCAAATCGGGCAAGACATCACGGCCACGATCATCCCATGCGCCTGCTGGAGGGCGAGCATCGCGGCTGGCTATCACTTTGAAGGAAGGATACGGAGGACTGCTGGCGAAATATTCGTTGGGGTAAACATCAACATCAGATGGATGATCAACCGCGAGCAATCGCA
>JAOAPG010000062.1 GCA_025462785.1 Acidobacteriaceae bacterium | reverse complement strand
GTCTACACTCATGGATACCGGATCGCCTTCAGCCGCTATCACGTAGTCCGCGTAGCGTTGCGGATCTGCCAGAGCTCGCTCCCACAGGCCTTCAGGATCAACTGGTTTTTCCCAGGGCCGATGATTCCCTTCATTGATCACCTGCCGCAGTGGAATGCCTGCGCGCTGAAGAGCCCCCACGTGATCACCTAAATACATGAGCAAGGTGGAATCGTGAGGCAGCTTTTTGAAGTTGGCAGCCAATTCTGTTTCGAGTGCGATGCGAGTCCGGGAGTTGATCCAGGCTTCCCGGTAGCTGATCGGCTTGGCGCGCCAAACAGCCGCGTAGCAGCCCGAGACAAAAATAATTGCGGCAAACGCAACCGCTGCCTTGCCAGCGCGATTTCTCGCAAATCCCAGAAGAAAATAAACCGTAATCGAAGTAAATACTGCAAATGCCGGCAGCAGTTCGATCCCATAGCGCACGTTATAAAAAGAAAACGGCCACCAGGAAGGAACGTAAAGGGGCACGCCGCTGTACGCGATTGACAGCATGTAGAACGGCACTGGCGTCAAAAGCAGGAGGAACGGCCACCGCTGCCGGTCAAAAACTAGAACCTTAGCCACACCCACAATCAGCAGTGCGATCCAGAGTTTCTGCCAGGCGCCTTCGGCGACGTTTAGTTCAGCTGACTTCAGGAAGAAACTGAATGCTGCAGGAACATCATGTGAGCCTGGATGTGCTGTTCCTTTGGAGCTCTTCTGTTCAATCGCTTTCGCTGAGTATGGTCCGTTCGCGAATTCCACCGGATTTCGGTAGACGGCCGCGTTGTAGGCGACCCAGAGCGCTGGGGCCAGTACCGCGAGCACAACAAATTTCTTAAAGCTGGGCAGCAGCATCGCACTGTTACGCCTCGACTTTACGATGATGGGAACTGTGGCAACGCAGATCACAGCCGTGAGGAACCAGCCGTCGTAGCGTGTCAAGCAGGCCGCCGCTAGGCACATTCCACACTTAACCAGAGACGAAGAAGCCCCGAGTTGAGTTCTCTCGTCGGCCAAAGTCCTTGCCTGGACGAACTCGCTGAAGTGCACCGTGGCCCAGATAAAAAAAGCCAGGTACAGCGGCTCGGTCATTGCAGTGCTCTGCAGATAAATCAGGTTGGGGTTTGCAGTGTAGATTCCGGCGGCAATCCAGGCGGCACCATTGGCCGCAGAATCGGGCTCAGAATGAAAGCTCAATCCGCAGCGGACTAAACGGAAGATTCCAACTGTGCCAAAGACGTACGCGACCATCGAAGGAATCGATCCACCGATTCCCGTCTGCCACATTGATTGAACCAGCAGAAACGGCATCATCAACAGGTGCGGCAGCGGAAGCCAGACCGTCCCAAGCTGAAGCAGACCCGCAGTACGCGAGTCGAAGACCCGCCGGGCGATGTTGATGTGCGCCACAGCATCGCCGTACAAAAGCAGGTCGCCGTGGCGCAGATAATAAAGAAAAGAAAAGAAAGATATGCACGCCGCAATTTGGGCTACGAAAAAGGTTTCGCGAGCCCAGCGGATGGTATTTGTGGTGCGCATCAGACTAGATTTGCGTCAATCTTTGCATCAATCAAGGTGCGTGAGCTCGCGGAAGATCTGAAAGCGCTCTTCGATTTCGCCATCGGTTAGCGATTGCAAACGCTCGGTACCGAAGCACTCGACCGCAAACGATCCCATCACGCCGCCGTAAAACAGCGCCCGCTTCAAGACTTCGCGATTCAAAGTTTCCTGCGAAGCGATATAGCCCATGAATCCGCCAGCGAAGGAATCGCCTGCTCCGGTCGGATCCTTCACCTCGTCGATGGGCAGCGTAGGTGCGCGGAATGGATGCCTGCCGATGCCGAACGCTCCGTCGCGAAAGAAAATGGTCGCGCCATATTCGCCATGCTTTATGACCAGCGCCTGTGGCCCCATCGCGAGAACTTTCTGCGCCGCTCGCGGCAAATTGGTTTCTGCGGCAAGCATTTTCACTTCGCCGTCATTGATCAGGAGAATGTTCACGAGTTTGAGAGTCTCGACGAGGTCGTTCCGAAATCCCTGAATCCAGTAGTTCATGGTATCGCCACCGGTAAGCCTCACATCCTTCAACTCATGACGGACAGCGGTTTGCAAAGTCGGGTGAATATTTCCAAGAAATAAGAATTTGGAATCGCGATACTCCACCGGAATTTGCGGCTTGAAGCTCTCGAAGACATTTAACTCGGTAACATCCGTCTTCGCCTCATTGAGA
Organism: Acidobacteriaceae bacterium; assembly: GCA_025462785.1. Taxonomy (GTDB): domain Bacteria; phylum Acidobacteriota; class Terriglobia; order Terriglobales; family Acidobacteriaceae; genus JAOAPG01. The sequence continues at coordinate 4,552 of JAOAPG010000062.1, read as the reverse complement.
TTCTCGAGATAATGTCCCGCCCAGTGGAAGGTCTTCCCTTTCGCGTGTTCGATGCCTCGCGTATCAATACCGCGTTTCTTGAACACTGCTTCGTGCTCGGAGGTAAAGTCCTCTCCAACCACAGCAACTATGCGTACTTGTGTGAAGTAGCTAGCTGCCAGAGAGAAGTGCGTTACCGAGCCGCCGAGGACGTTCTCCGCTCGGCCAGAAGGAGTAGTAATAGAGTCAAAAGCACGCGAACCGACCGCAATACTGCTCATTATGAGGATTTGCCTTCCAAGTATTTATTGAGGATGAGTGCGAGTTTCTGCCGCGTTGCTGCGGGGATCATGTCGCGCTGCGTGAGAATCGCGTGCGCCAGAGCGGAACCACATTTGCAGCTCCGGTTCTTTGGCATTGCGGCCACTGTTTCGCGCACCACTGTGCAGGCATTCTCGGCGTTCTTTGTAAGCACGGCGACGATCTGGTCAACCGTTACCGAGTCGTGATGCGGATGCCAGCAGTCGTAATCTGTCACCATCGCGACCGTCGCATAGCAGATCTCGGCCTCGCGCGCGAGCTTCGCCTCTTGCAGATTGGTCATGCCGATCACGTCCATACCCCAGCTTCGGTAGACATTGGATTCGGCTTTGGTGGAAAACTGCGGACCCTCCATGCAGAGATATGTGCCGCCGCGCTTGCCAGTGACTCCAGACCTCTTGCACGCGCTTTCCACCACCTGCGCGAGTTCGCTGCAAACTGGATCCGCTAATGCGACATGGGCGACAATGCCTTCGCCGAAAAAAGTATCGATACGATGGCGCGTGCGATCGAAAAATTGATCCGGGATCACAAAATCCAGCGGCTTGTGCTCTTCCTTCAGCGAGCCCACAGCAGAGATCGAAACGATGCGCTCGACTCCAAGCTGCTTGAATCCATGAATATTCGCGCGAAAATTCAACTCGCTGGGAAGGATACGATGCCCTTTTCCGTGGCGAGCGAGAAAGGCCACTTTCCGGCCTTCAAGGCTTCCTAAGACATACGGATCGGAAGGATCGCCAAACGGAGTCTGCTGCCGGACTTCGCGGATGTCCGTAAGCCCTGGCATGGAGTAGAGTCCGCTCCCCCCGATGATCCCAATTTCTGCTTGTGACAAGACATCCCCCAAAACTAACTTTGTATTTAAGTGGACTGGTGATTATACAAAAGCTCGCGCCTGAATCGTGTCAGCCCCGCCGAACTACCCAGGCGCGTTCACTTGGTAGCGGCTGCGGTCATGTTAAACGCATCGTGCTCCATCTGCTCCGTGATTTTCTCTTGCAGACTCTCCGAAACTAGAACGGTGTCACCTTGAACAGCAATTACTACCGGACCTTCTTCCGTCTGCCACGTATGAATTCCGCTTAAAGTCTCCACACTTCCCAACTCACCCACTTTGTCTTGCGATATTTCCTGCACCGTTCGATACCGTTTGGCGAGCGCCTTCGCATAGATTGCAGCGAACTGGGCGGCTTTCTCCGAGTCCGACCAACGCGAAACATACACAAGTCCCAACGAAGCTGCTGGATTTCCCTTCGGCCTCGCTGAGTAGTAGTAGCCGCCGCGCCATGAGGGATACATCTTCTTCGATGTCTCGATTCCAGCATATTGCTCTGTCAGCATCGCCACATCGAACTCGCCGATCGCTCCCACGTCGAATCGCTCATAATCTTTGAACGTTTTGTTCAGATCAGGGATCTGCATAGGATCGATGCGTTCTCCTGAAAGGTAAGTCTTCGGTTCCATGATCTGCCGCGTAGTTCTTGGGACATTGACAAACGTTCCGGCGAAAGCTTTGTCCTTTCCTCCGTCCTGCAGCAACGCCGCGACGAACTTCAATCCGTAACGGTAAGGGAAAGTCAGCGACTCTTTCAGGAAGATGGGAGCGTTCTTGAACTCCGTCGAATCCGGCGTACCGCTCAACATGTCAGCGTCGAGCGCATCCAGTGTTTCTGGAGAATTCAGCACCGTCCGGCCGACCGGAGCGAGAATGTAATTCAACATTATCGCCTCAGCCTGCCCTTCAACAACGGCCTCTCGCGCCTCATCCGCTTCGTCGGCTTCGATATCCGCTGCTGTTATGTGTTTCTTTTTGTCCAAGTCAACATCGCCCTTCTTCATCCACTTTTCGAGGTTGAAGGATTGATCCTGCAGGGCATGAGTCAATTCGTGTGCCAGGACCGGCTTCTGCTGGTCAATCGGAACCCAATCCAGCAAATTCATGGCCTTGGTTTTCGGATCGTAGTATCCCGCCACTTGCTCGCGCAGCATGGCTACAACAGCCGCTTCCAGATGAAAATCGCGCGGCAACAATCCAAATTTTTTCAGTACGAGTTCCGACCGATAGACGCGCTGTGCGCTTTTATCCTCGCGCATGTTCTTTTCGAGATAACTGACTACTTCGTCGCGGCTAGTGAGCTTTGATTTAATTGGATGCCCAATCGGAAGCCCTGAATCTCTGCTAGCAAACCTAAGAATTTGATCGACGCTCTGAAAAAGCTCTTTAGCTTCGGCGGGCGAGATCTTCTGCTCTTTAGTTGCGATATCTTCTGCCGGATGGGCGCTTCCCTCAGCGCTATCTGACTTTGGCGCTGCCTGCGATTTTTCCGATGAAGAAGGTGGCGGTTGCTGCTGTTCAACTGACTGTGCGGGTAGAGGTTGTGCCCAGGACAAACATGCGAGCACAAGCAAATCGGCGATTGCGAGCTGAAAACTGAATTTCCAATGGCGAAGGATTGAATGGGGCATTCAATCCAGTATAGACAGAGACGCTGCAGAAATACCGGGATGCCTATCTTGGCCGTTTTCGCAGACACCCAGAGCCGTATAACTTCATGTTCAATCCAACGGCTTCGGGTTGTCGAAAGGCCCTCCTCGCGAGTCACTAAGATTGCCGTATTGCCGCTTCACTCAATCCTCAAAGAAAACCTACTAAAACAAACAGGAGATGCGATTGCTCGCATCCCCTGAGAGGTTAATCGAGGCGATTGCTCGCCGCAGCGGTTAGAAGATGAACTTCGCACTAATCTGACCGATACGACCCTGTGCAGCCGCAGTGGCCTCACCGAACTGGCTACTATTAGCATTGCCCACGATGCCGCTTGACAGGAAGTTAGTGTGGTTGAAAACGTTGAACATCTCGAAGCGCACGTTGAGTGCCGTCGACTCCGTGAGTTTCGTGTCTTTCTCCAAACCCGCATCCGTGGTGATCGCTCCCGGCCCGCTGAAGCTATACTGCTTTGCGCTGCCAGATACGCCACAAACCTCATATCCGCAGCTGAGGCCAGAGGCAAACGCTGAGGTGTTGAAGTAATGATGCGCCCCGTCCCGTGGATTCAGCTTCTGGATTGAACCAACTTGAGTGGGAAAGTCGAGTCCGATATTAGTCATGGCATAATCGCCACCGCTCTTCAGGCTTATAGGAGTTCCGGTGTAGAAGCGACTGATGCCTGTAAGGTGCCAGCCTGTAGTCATCCGGCGGGAACCAAACAAGCGATCGAACGGAAGATCCCAGTTGTAGCTCATCACGAGGTTATGCCGCATGTCGAAAGTCGACGGGCCATAGGCACGGCCCGGATTGCGAGGGTCATACTTAGCAGAGTAGCTATCCAATGATTTGGCGTAGGTATAGCTCGCCAAGAAGGTCAAATCGCGAGCGCGACGCTCCGCCGAAACCTGCAGTGAGTTGTAGTTGGAGTTGGCCGAGTTCTGGAGCCAGGTCGCCGAGGCGAAGGCCACAACTGGACCGCCGTTAGAGTTGGTGTAGTTCTGGCTGATGGCCTGATTGTTGATTAGACCTGTAAACGTACCGTAGTAGGTTTTCCCACCTTGCGTATAAACTCCACCTTCGCCATTCGGCCCGCATCCTGCAGTTGCAAGCGACTGACAGAGTGCTGCATTACCCCAGAGGATGTCTTCACCATGCTGAATGTGATGCCCCTGGGTTCCCACGTAGCCAACGGTCAAGACAGTCGCCTTGTCGAGCTGCCGCTGAATCGTGAAATTATAGTGTTCGGCCATTTGAGTCTTGTTCTTGTAGTAGTAGCCTGGCACATAAAGAGGCATGAGCGATCCGAACTGGAAGTTTGGAAAAGGCCCATTGCCTGTTGGGAAGACGAAGGGGAAGTGCTGCCCCTGCGAAACTCCGGTTGCACGGGTTACGTAGGGACTCGCGAACTCTGTAGGTTGTGGCGATGCCCAGTACAGGCCCCAAGGAGCATCACCGATCACCCCAAAGTTACCGTTGTCCGCGGCACCCAAGTAGTAGACACCGTAAGCCGCTCGAATGCTGGTCTTGTTCTCACCCCAGATGCCGCCCGAAGGCGCGTAAGCGAACCCGATACGAGGTCCGAAGTTTTTCCACTGAGTCGGCGAGATCGTAGTCGGAACTCCCGGATCTCCCGGAACGAGATTGCCAGCAGGGGAGTTGGGGAATTTTGTGGACTGCACGCCCGGAACTGGGGTGGTCAGACGACCGTAGACATCGCTCCACGGCCTAGCTACGTCCCAACGCAGGCCAAGGTTAACGGTCAGG
>JAOAPG010000059.1 GCA_025462785.1 Acidobacteriaceae bacterium | reverse complement strand
GTCCCTTGGCTGTTATTCATCTCGCGTTCGTCATCGATCCGGTGCGTACTGGGGTTCTCGATTTTAACCGCATGTGGCAGATCAATGTAGCGGGAACCGCGCGCGTGATGGAAGCCATCAGCGAAGCGAACCGCGAAGAACCGATTGTGCGGAAGTTCATCTTTCCTAGCAGTGTCTCCGTTTACGGATCCGATCTTCCTACAGCAGTAACTGAAGATGCGCCGCTTGCGGCACACACGCTTCCCTACGCAATTCACAAAATGGAGTCGGATCAGGTAGTGCAGCAACGAGCTCCTGCATTGAGCGGGTGCAGCGTGTACATGCTTCGTCCGCATATTTTCGCGGGGGCGAGTGTAGAAAATTATTTATTGGGAGCCTTCCGGGGCACACCTAATGGCGCCAGTAAACGCGCCACAAGGATGCGTAAGGCTGGAAAACGTCTGCCCTGCATGTTGCCAATGGGACAAAAGTATTTAGACAACAAGATCCAGTTCGTTCATGTCGATGACGTCGCCAGATTGATTGGATATATCCTGCGCAAAACCCAACCTGAATCTCAACGCCTGACTGTACTCAACGTGGCGGGGCGGGGTGAGCCGCTTACCTTTGCGCGCTGCATCGAAATGGCTCGCGCCAATTTGAAGCGTGTGCCTGGAACATGGGCGTTCCGGCAGGTTCTTGATCTTTTGTGGAAGCTCAAAATTTCTGCCATTCCTCCCGAAGCATTCCCCTATATGACCGGCGAGTACATCATGAATACCGAACGCCTGCAGAAATTTCTCGGACAAGACTATAAGGACGTGATCCGCTTCTCCGTCCCCGATGCTTTTGCTGATAGCTTCGCTGGAGGCCAGAAACAGGCTGCCAGTCACTCCGCTACGGTTTAAGTTACTTCCTGCTTCGCTTACTGATGACATATTATTGTTGAGTTCTGAAGCTCGCGGCGACCCGATCCGTTTTTTGTTTACGGGAGAGGGCCCGAGCGATAAATCCCCAATAGGAGCCAGATTCTTGACGATATTGAGCCACCGATTCAAGCTAGCTTTCCTCATAACAATGCTGCTTGCCGTAGTTCCCGCTTTGACTGCTCAAAGCAAATCGACTTCAGCGGGCGAAACTCTGTTCAAGTCCCATTGTGTTATGTGTCATGGGTCTGATGGAGCGGGAAACACCACTATGGGCAAACAACTCAAAGCTCAGAACCTCCACTCTAAGGAAGTCCAGAAGTTAACTGATAGCCAGATAAAGAATGTGATCCTAAATGGCAAGGGGAACATGCCTCCGTTCGACGGTCAGGTAACACCCGACGAGGCTGGACAGATCGCCCACTACGTCCATTAGTTGAGTAAAATGAAGTAGTAGTCATTAGATCGATGTGGTTCAGCTATGAGCAGGATTAGTTCCAGAGTTGGAGTAAAGGAACCGGAAATTGGCCAGGGTGGAGGAGGGGTTCTTCCACCCGTCGAGTACGGCGGCGGAGGCGATGGACGGGGCGAAGACGGTTCCCCGGATTACGGGCAGAGGCTGCGTCGAGCCCGGTTGGGGTTGGCCCTGGCGATTGCTCCGATCCTGATGATGTTTGTTACGTTCACCGGCGTCTACATCGCGCGCCAGCAAACAACTACTTACAACCTCGAAACGAATACTCGCGTGCGCGAGTGGATGCACGTAAATCTTCCAATCACATTGTTGTTGGTGAATACCGCGCTGCTTTTAGCCAGTAGCTTCACGATCGAAATGGCGAGGCGGCAGATTATGCGAGACATTGTGCTTGCGCCGGTCCGAACCATTCCAGGTGTCTCTGTTGGGGATCGTTACCGGGTTCCTTGGTTGTCTTTCACGTTATTGCTGGGATTGGGTTTTCTAGGTGGGCAGTGGATGGCGTGGAGAGCGTTGGCCCTGCGAGGATTCCATCTACCAACGAGCGCGAGCAGTTCGTTTGTCTACCTGCTTACAGCAGCCCACGGAGTTCACCTCGCGTTAGGCCTAACGGCTCTCTTCTACGCTCTTGGCATTTCAATACTGCGCAAATCCCTCGAATCGCAGCACATTGTCATTGATCTGACGAGTTGGTACTGGCATTTTATGGCTTTGCTGTGGCTGTACATCTTTGCGCTTCTGCAGTTTGGGACTTAGTGCTCCCGGCACGAGAGCCCCGGAAACTAACTCTGCTTTATAATAGAAAGATTCACTAGCCCTCCCGACGCTGCCTGATGGTGTAGCCACACTAAATTGCTGTGATTCGGAGCCGCTAACGTGATGCCATTTAACGATGTCCACGGAATCCATAGTTGTTCGCGGTGCGCGAGTTCACAATCTTAAGAACATCGATTTTGATATCCCGCATAACTCTCTAACGGTAGTGACGGGCGTTTCTGGGTCGGGCAAGTCTTCGCTGGCATTCGACACCATCTATGCCGAAGGCCAGCGACGGTACGTCGAGTCCCTTTCCGCTTACGCTCGCCAGTTTCTCGAACGAATCGAGAAGCCAGATGCGGATTTGATCGATGGTATTGCGCCAGCGGTTGCGATCCGGCAAAAAAACACGACGCGCAACCCACGCTCGACCGTTGGCACCGCTACGGAAATTTACGACTACCTGCGATTACTGTTCGCGAGGGTGGGACGAACGTACTGCGCAAACTGCGGGGCCGAGGTCAAGCGAGATACGGTCGATGAAGTTGCGGACGCCGTGCTCGCACTGGGCGAAGGTACACGAGTACAGGTGTTTTTTCCATTGCAGACGGCACAAAATCCTGTGGCGGCACCGGAGAAGAAAAAGGCACGCACCAGCAAAAAGAAATCAGGCGCCAAGGTCAGTGCGCTCAGCGATACGCTGAAAGCCCGGCTGCTTGAATTGCGCACGAAAGGTTTTAACCGGCTCTATCAGAACGGACAAATTTTCGAATTTTCCACGCCCGAGTCTCTCCTGGACTTGAACTTCTCCGAACCTGTCTTTCTGCTGGTCGATCGTCTCAGCGTCTCTCGCGAGTCGCGTGCACGCATTGTGGACGCGATCGAGAGCGGCTATCGGGAGTCCGGAGAAGTCATCTTTGAAACCGCACCTCGCGACGAACAGGCTGCCGTACGGTTGCGATTCTCACAAAGGTTCGAGTGTAAACACTGCAATTTGCGCTATGAAGACCCCGAACCGCGACTGTTTTCCTTCAACAATCCGTTCGGCGCCTGTGCGCGATGCCAGGGATTTGGAAACACGATCGATTTCGATCTCGGACTAGTCATTCCTGACACATCAAAAACCCTGAACGACGGTGCGATCGATCCCTGGACTAAACCCAAGCACCGCGCCTTGTTCATCGAGATGAAGCGTTTTGCCCGTCAGGCGGAAATTCCACTCGACCTTCCATGGATAGCGCTTGATCCGGGACAAAAGCGCATGATCATTGAGGGTGCGAACGGCTTCATTGGAATAAAAGGGTTTTTCGGTAATCTCGAACGTAAGAAATATAAGCTGCACGTACGCGTGTTCTTGAGCCGTTACCGGGGATATTCGCTTTGCTCAGATTGCGGGGGAGCGCGACTGCGCACGGAAGCACGTCAGGTAAAGATTAATGGCAAAAATATCTGCGATGTCAGCTGCATGACGGTGGAAGAGGCGTCGGCGTTCTTCGACAATCTCCAATTGACTAAAGAGGAAGTGGGCATTGCCGAGAAGCTTTTGCAGGAAATTCAGGAGCGCTTGCGATTCCTGAACGATGTCGGACTCGAGTACCTCACCATGGACCGGCTTTCCTCGACCTTATCAGGAGGGGAGGCGCAGCGCATTCAGCTGGCTACGTCTCTCGGCTCGCGCTTGGTAGGAACTCTTTACGTTCTGGATGAACCATCGATTGGATTGCACACGCGCGACACCCATCGTCTGATCAAAATCCTGCACAATCTGCGCGATCTGGGAAACACAATTCTTGTGGTGGAGCATGATCCCGATGTCATGCAGGCTTCGGACAGGATCCTCGACCTCGGGCCCGGTGCAGGAGAAAATGGCGGAAGGGTAATTGCGGAGGGCACTTACGAAGAGATCAAGAAAATGCCGAGTTCCCTCACCGGAAGATATCTTTCGCATGAACTCCGCATTCAGATGCCCACGGCGCGCCGTAAGCCAACGAAGGAACAGATCGAGATTTATGGGGCACGGCTGCACAATCTGAAGAATGTCGACGTCAAGATTCCGCTTAGCATGATCGTGGCAATCACCGGCGTCTCAGGCTCGGGAAAATCTACTCTGCTTCATGATGTGCTGTATCAAGCACTGGCTGCGGCCAAGCGGCAGTTCAACGGCACTGCATTACCTGGCGTCGGATGGGATCGATTGGAAGGGGACGACCTCATCGACGAAGTTGTCCTAGTGGATCAGTCGCCGATCGGCCGAACACCGCGCTCCAATCCGGTTACATACATCAAGGCGTTTGATGGGATTCGCGATTTGTTTGCATGTCTCCCTGAATCCACAAAGCGTGGTTTCACCGCCGGACATTTCTCCTTCAATATTCCAGGCGGGCGTTGTGAAACTTGCCAAGGAGACGGAACTGTCACAGTCGAAATGCAATTCCTGGCAGATGTTGAACTGGTTTGCGAAGAATGCAAGGGTACGCGATATAAGCCGCAGGTGCTGGATATTCGCTATCGCGGGAAAAACATCCACGAAGTTTTGGGACTTACGGTAAAAGAAGCTCTACAGTTCTTCGCGGGTAATCAGAAGATTGTTGACAAGTTACGCGTGCTTGAGGAAGTGGGGCTGGGATATTTGCGCCTAGGACAGTCGGCGACCACTCTTTCAGGTGGCGAGGCGCAACGGATGAAGCTTGCGGCGCATTTGCAGCCGGCCTCTCGAGAATCGGGTCTTACGTCTAGCGGTTCGAACGGCAAACGCCGCCGGATTCGCACCTTGTACATTCTGGACGAACCGACTACAGGGCTACACTTTGACGATGTCAGTAAACTACTCTCGGCCTTCCGGCGTCTAATTGATGCAGGTGGATCTATCCTGGTGATTGAGCACAATTTAGAAGTGATTAAAACCGCTGACTGGGTTATTGATCTTGGCCCCGAAGGGGGCGAACGCGGCGGGCATGTTGTAGGATCGGGTCCTCCTGAATTCATCGCTCAGCTGCCAAACTCCTATACGGGCAAGTTTCTGGCGCGTATCCTGAACGAAAATGGGGTTTCGCGTTCCAATGGAGACCATTAACCAGCGCGAGGCTACGCCATTAACAAGCGCCGTTCTGGCGCTGCTGTTGGTCGTTTCCTATCTGAACTTCTCCAGTTCGCTCTTCGCACAGGACACGGGACGAACTGTCCGGCACCACAAAGTCTCCGACGGCAATCCTGTTCCTCAACAAATCTCCCAGGCCGAGACAGCCATTGAGAAGAAAGAGTATGCCACAGCCCAAGCTCTACTCGATCAGGTGGTCACAGCGGATCCTAACAATTACCAGGCGTGGTTTGATTTAGGCTTTGTCTATCACGCCCTCGGAAAACCGCAAGATTCGATTGCCGCATATCGAAAATCGGTCGCTGCCAAGCCAGACGTCTTCGAATCAAACGTAAATCTTGGCATGTCACTTGCCGCTGCCCATCAAGCCGATGCGGAGCAGTATCTTCGGGCCGCGACTAAGCTGCAACCAACAGCTAACGTGCAAGAGGGCAAAGAACAAGCCTGGCTGTCGCTCGGGCATGTGATCGGAGGAACCAATCCGGACGGGGCAATTGAGGCGTTTCGACAAGCAGCGACTCTTAGGCCAAGTGACGTGGAACCCTATCTGTCCGCGGCACCGTTACTAGAAATGACCAATCATTTCGCAGATGCCGAGCAGGACTACAAGCAGGTTTTGGCGTTGCAGCCGAATTCATCGGACGCCTTAACTGGGCTGGCAAATCTCTACATGCGAGGGCAGAAGTTTCCGGAAGCGCTGGATGTTCTGCGCAAATTGGTCGCGGTACATCCGAATGACGCTGGCGCACACATGCAACTCGGACGTATGCTAGCGGCCGCGGGCCAGAACGATGAAGCCATTTCTGAGCTGCAAACCGCGATTAAGCTGGACCCGACAGATGCGGGTGCGCAACGAGACCTCGGGGATCTGTATGTAAAAGCCGGCAAGAACGACAAGGCACAGGCGCTTTATCAGTCGCTGCTCGCGGCGAATCCAAATAATCCCGAGTTGCGCGATCAATTAGGGAAGGCCCTGTTGCGACAGAAGAATTACCTGGATGCGCAGCAACAGTTCCTGCTAGCGGTGAAATTGAAACCCGATTTCGGCGAAGCATATGGAGATCTCGGCTTCGCCGCCGACGAAAATAAGAATTACGAACTGGCTATTCGGGCCCTGGACGAGCGCGCGAAATTCCTGCCGGAGGTTCCGGTCACGTTTTTTGTCCGGGCAAGCGCCTACGACCATTTACGGGATTACAAAAAGGCGTCAGAGAACTATCATCGGTTTCTGGAAGTGGCGAACGGAAAGTATCCGGACCAGGAATGGCAGGCTACCCATCGTTTGATCGCCATCGAACCGAAAAAGAAGTGAATGCCGACTGTAAGACGACAGTTTATGCGTTACTCAATTGTCATCCTGAGTACGATTGCGATTCTGAGTCTTGTCATCGTTCTGCCGGGACTCGCCTTTGCTGGCAAGGACGACCAATCGCTTGACCAGTTGATCGCGCGCGCAAAATCTGCTCGGGTTGGCGATCAACCCGGTCTCTACATTGATCTCGCTCAGCGGGAACTTAAGTCAGCTGATCAGCTTTACATCGCTGGTAAACCTGACGAAGCGCACGCCGCAGTCACGGATTTGGTCGGCTTCGCAGATAAAGCCCACGATGCCGCCAAAACTTCGGGCAAAAAGGTAAAGAATTCCGAGATTGCATTGCGAAAAATGGCGCTCAGGTTGCGCGACATAAAGCGCACTCAAAGTGCCGACGAACAAGACGCATTGCAGAAAGCCGCGGATCACTTGGAAGACCTGCGCACTGACCTCCTCTCCAATATGTTCGGTAAGGGTGCGAAATGACTTGCCTTCGCATGGCACTGGTGTGCGCAGTAGCTATCGGAATGGCCGTTACCGGCGCTCGAGCGCAACATGGCCGCGATCCTCTCAATCAATTGGAAATTGATCAATTACGAGACGCATCTTGGAATCCCGACCAGCGGCTCAAGCTTTACGCCACCTTTGCACGGGCGCGTCTGGAGGCTCTAGAACAAGCCCGTACGGATCCCAAGCTAACAGATAAATCCCAGCAGGTTCATGATCGCCTCCAAGACTTTCTCGATGTCTATGATGAACTAAATGAGAACATCGACACTTATGTGGACCGCAAGTCCGATCTACGCAAAGCATTAAAACCGGTCATAGAGTCGGATACAGAATTTCAAGCCAAATTGCGCGCTTTAAAGGATTCCGCCGACAGCGGCAAGCAAGAAACGCAGGCCTATCAATTCCTGCTGACGAATGCTCTCGAAACTGTCGACACGAGCGCCCAAGATCATCGTCAGTTGTTGAAGGACGAAGAAGAAGAATGGAAGCACAAGAAGTCGAATAAATCTTCGAGCGCACAAAATTGAGATTCCGATTGCCCAAAGTTCTGGATACCAAACATTGCGCCCGTGCTAAGCTAGCCGCAGTGTGAGGGACGGGCTTCTCCAACTTTTCCAGGAAACCTATCGCGAGTTGCGGCCGCGTGCACCGCTGCCCGAATTGACTGTTCAATTCTTCGCTTTTGCCAATATCAACAATACGATCCGCATGAGAGAGGGGAAACTTTTTGTCCGCCTGTCAGATTTGCTGGAAGGCGCTCCTGACCCCGTGCTTCGATCCATTGCTCACATTCTGCTGGCAAAGATGTACCGCAAGCCAATCGAGCGCGAGCATTCGACGAGATATCGCCGATATATTTCGAGCCACGACATCACACAAAAGGCCCACCTTGTTCGGCAAATCCGTGGACGTAAACGTATCGGGTCGGCGCAGGGTCACATTTACAACTTAGAAACGCTTTTCGACGACCTTAATGTCCGGTTCTTCAACGGACTACTCGCGCGTCCGCAAATGACCTGGAGCCGGGAGCATGCCCGCAACAGCCTTGGCCATTATGATCCGGCGCACAACGCGATTGTTGTCAGCAAGATATTCGATCATCCTCGAGTTCCCCGCTACGCTGTGGAATATATCGTCTACCATGAGATGCTGCATTTGAAGCATCCTGTGAAGCTGCGAGGCAGCCGACGATGCGTGCATTCCGCGGCTTTTCAAGGGGAAGAAAAGCTATTCCCTCACTTGGAGCAAGCCCAGGCCTTCTTGAAGCGACTATAGGCTGAACGCCAGCAGAGGGCTCATATTCCCTTTTGCGAGGCCTTTTTGCGCCATTCACCGCCACGTTCGTTGACGCTTCCTGATTAGGGCGATTATCCTAGAGAAGTTGAAATTGAAATTCATTTTCAAAATGGAAGAAGGCATTTTCTAGATGTTGCAGGCTTTCATCATCACGTTGCGGGAGGGCGTCGAGGCGGCGCTCATTGTGGGCATCACTCTCGCCTATTTGGCGAAAATCGGACGTCCGGAACTGCGCAAGACCGTATATGCCGCCATCGTTGCGGCGTTTCTCGCCAGCATCGGCGCCGGAATTCTGATCTCCCGTACGCATTGGAATGAAGATGTGTTCGAAGGCTGGATCATGCTTGCAGCCGCGTTTTTCGTGATCAGCATGATCGTCTTCATGATGAAAACGGGCCGCAAGTTGAAAGGACAGATCGAGGGCAAAGTGGGCTCTTTGATCGGCGAAAGCTCCCGCTTCGGGCTCTTCTTGTTTGTGTTTCT
>JAOAPG010000105.1 GCA_025462785.1 Acidobacteriaceae bacterium | reverse complement strand
ACAGAAAAAGAAAAAGTACAGGCACAAGTGATGTATGCTTCTGAGGCTGTTGAAGTTTTTGATTTCCTGTGTTTCTCTGTGCCTCTGTGGTGAAACTTTTTCATGCTGAAGATAAACGCTAAAGAATACGAAGCCGTTCGCCAGCACGGCGAATCCACTTATCCTCACGAGTGCTGCGGCGTTCTCCTGGGCCAGATGGAAGACGATGGCACACGTGTCGTAACCTCGGTTGCCCGTGCTGGGAACACGCGCACCGATTCCGCGCACAACCGATACAACATCGATCCCAAAGAACTGATCCGCATCCAGCGCGAAGGGCGCAATCGCGGAGAAGACATCGTCGGCTTCTATCACTCTCATCCCGACCACCCAGCACAATGGTCACAAACAGATTTGGCCGAAGCCCATTGGTTCGGCTGCTCATACGTAATCACGAGTGTGGAAAAAAGCAAAGCCGTCCTGACGAACGCATTCGAGCTCACAGGAAATGATGAGAGTGACAAGAAGCTAGTAGACGAAAAAATAGAAGTGTCATGACTCCGCATCAGACCCCACTTCGGTGCCCCTGTAACTAGCTCCTTTTTGCCAACAATCCAGGAGCAATCGCGCCGTGCCCGCCGTGAGGTGGGTTACCGGTGGCCCGCCCGAGGCGCTGACGATCTTCTGAAATCATGAGCCAGGCCACTGCGGCACTTGCCAGCGAGAGGCCGGCGCAAATCAACATCACAATCCGGAATCCAAATACAAACGCTTCGCCGATTGATTTATTGATCGTGGCTTTTGTGCTGGGATCCAGATCAGCGGGCACTTGCAATCCTGACAGTTTGGTTTCGTTTGCATGAAGTTCTTGCAAAACGCTAGGCGGGAGGGACACCTGAGCCAATTCCTCGTTTAGATGAAAAGCGAAGGCCTTCACCATCACAACCCCTAGTACTGCAATCGCAAGCACGCCGGCTATGCGCGCCACTGCATTGTTGGTTCCGGAAGCCGTCCCGACCCGATCCTGATCCACTGAATTCATGACAACGGTTGTGAGAGGAGCTACCGTGACCGCCATCCCCAACCCTAGGATAACTATCGCCGGAAAGAATTCCTTCCAATAGCTATCTCCAATGGAAGGCAAAGCAAACAGAGCGAATCCCAAAGCAGCAATGAGGGGACCAATGATCAGTGGGCCTCTTGCGCCATAGCGCGCGACAAGCCCGCCGGACCAGCGGGAAAGAACGAATATAAGCAAAATGAGTGGAAGGACTGCACCGCCGGCTTTCGTTGGGGAGTATCCCTGGACCTGGATCAGGTTTAAGGGAAACAAAAAGAAGAAAATTCCAATGGCCGCGTACAGGAAAAGTGTAAGCAGGTTCGCGCCAGTGAAGGTGCGGGACTTAAATAGCGTGAGCGGGAGCATCGGCGAACTGACCTGAGACTCGACAAAGACGAACGCAACAAAACAGCCGAAGCCAACGATCAAACTTCCAAGAACCAGAGAACTTCGCCAACCCAGATTCACAGATTCGATGAATCCGGCAACCAAGCCGCCTAGTCCGAGGGTGGCAAGGAGCGCTCCGAGCCAGTCAATACGTATGCGGCCTGCAGTAGCGCTGCGACTCTCCGGAATCCGCCATTCGGAAGTGGCAATCACAACTGCCGCGAGCGGCAGATTGATGAAGAACACCCATCGCCAGGAAGCATGCTCAACCAGCCAGCCGCCCAGCACCGGCCCGACGGCAGTAGTGATCGCCGTAAAGCCCGACCACGTGCCGATCGCCTGGCCACGACTCTTCTCATCGAAAGATGCGCTGATGATCGCAAGGCTGCCGGGGACGAGAAGTGCAGCCCCCACGCCTTGAATGCTCCTCGCAACGATGAGCTGATGAATGTTCGAGGCAGCGCCGCAAGCTGCGGAAGCTATGGCGAAAATCGCTACTCCTGCCACGAACATCCGACGGCGTCCAAACAGGTCCCCGAGCGAACCTCCGACCAGAATCAACGCGCCCAGGAAGAGTCCGTAAGACTCGACCACCCATTGCACATCCGTTACCGTTGCGTGAAAGCTAGCTTGGATCGCAGGCAGCGCGACATTCACCACCGTACTGTCGATGAAAGCCATGCTGGAGCCAAGAATGGTCGCAGTGAGGATCCACAGTCTTGCCTCGGCTGCACAAGGAGCTTCGGCACGAGCAGATTGGATTACTGGTTCGTCAGAGGGCGTTCTCACGGGAGTCACAATGCTACGGAGGCTATGGATGCTATTGGATGCGCGGGGGGTCCGAGACGCATGGCCGACAGCTCCATCCAGAATCGTCGCATGCATACGGGGTGCTGCCTAGGACTATAATTGCGCCCACCATGGCCCTTACTCCTGGTACGAAACTCGGGCCGTATGAGATTCAATCGGCAATAGGCGCTGGTGGTATGGGCGAGGTTTACTGCGCTCGGGACACGCGACTGGATCGCACTGTCGCCGTCAAAATCCTACCGAGCCATCTCTCAGACAATCCCGAAGCTAAGGAGCGTTTCGACCGTGAAGCGCGGTCTATTTCATCATTAAGTCATCCCAACATATGCCATCTCTACGACGTGGGCGCGCAGGATGGGACTAGTTATCTGGTGATGGAGTATCTGGAGGGCGAGACGCTAGCGGATCGGTTGCATAAGGGATCGCTGCCCCCGGAACAGTTTTTCAAAATTGCAAATGAAATATGTGAAGGTCTAGAGAAGGCGCACCGCAGCGGAGTGATCCACCGGGATGTGAAGCCGGGCAATATCATGCTGACTAAAAGCGGAACCAAGTTGATGGACTTCGGTCTCGCGAAGTTGGCTCCCGCGACCGCCGCACCCGCTTCTGGCCCCACCATAACTATGAGTACGCCAGCACCAAGTCATCCTCTGACGGCGCAAGGAACTTTGGTAGGGACATTTCAGTACATGTCGCCGGAGCAGTTGGAAGGAAGGGATCTCGACGGGCGTACTGACATCTTTTCTTTAGGTGCTGTGCTGTATGAAATGTGGACAGGCGTTCGCGCGTTTCAGGGGAAGACACAGTTAAGCGTGGCGTCCGCGATCATGGAACGGGAGCCCGCCCCCCCCAGTGCGATTAAGCCGCTTACTCCGGTGAATCTGGATCACATTGTGATGCGATGTCTGGCAAAGGATCGCGATGAACGGTGGCAGACGGCGCGAGACCTTGCGAGTGAACTCCGATGGACCCATGAGAGTGGCAGCCAGTCGACGACTCCGCCACCCCCGGTCGGGACGAAGAAAGCTGGGGTCTTAAGGTCGTTTGTTCCTTGGGTGCTATCTGGCTTACTGATAGCGGGCTTGATCGGCTTCGTGATCGCTCGCCGCAGCGGGAACGATATCCAGCAGCCAAGTTATTTTTTGGCGGTGCTGCCGTTCCCGGTGCACGATATGGCGGTTGCACCGAATGGACACACGATAGCCGTTGTGGGGTTCTCCGAATCGGAGAGGTCGAATGTTCTGTGGCTGTATGAAGTCGGCGGCCGAGAAGAGAGAAGCCTCCCTGAAACTGAAGGAGTGAGTTTTCCTTTTTGGTCTGCGGGCGGGAAGTCGTTGGGATTTTTTGCTGACGGCAAACTTAAGAGGT
>JAOAPG010000056.1 GCA_025462785.1 Acidobacteriaceae bacterium | reverse complement strand
AACGTCAACGTATGGCCGAACTCTGCGCAGCAATTGCGGTGGAGCGAGACTCCGGCAAGATGTTGCAGTTAGTAAGGGAGTTGAACCGCCTGCTCGAGGCGAAGCAGGAACGCCTCGAACGCAAGCAAGAGAAGACGAGTTAGGAGCCGCTCGATCCCCAATTGGTGCTAAAAGTTGAATCGGTCTGTGACAGATCGATACTTCCACTCAAGTACCGCTTTCCGCCTTGCACACTGCGTATCGCATTCAGCAGCTCTTTTCCGGCTTCCGACTTCAGAACATATCCGTGACCGCCCGCGTGAAGAGCTTTTCTGACCATATTGACCGAATCATTCTCAGTCATGAAGATGACATGCGACAAGGGCGAGATTGTACGAATGTGACGCATAGCTTCGATCCCGTTTATTCCCGGCAGGCTGATGTCGAGAAGAACTAAATCCGGGAGATATTCCTGAGCTTGCTGAACTGCGTCTTCTCCGGTCCCAGTCTCGCACAGGATGTCAAAATCCGAAACAGACGATAAGATGCGACAAATGCCCATTCGTACAATGGGGTGATCGTCCACTACCAAGACTCGGGTGCGATGCACTTCAGGGTTCCCTCTGGGAATAGTTTTCCGATTGCAGGGTGACTATGGGAGTTGCAAGAACGGAACGAAACTAAATCAAATCTCCTCTTAGTCGCAATACCCGATGCGCTGTATCGAACGTATCAGCGATGAGTGGAAAATCTACAAGATTGGTGGAAATCTAGGAACATGTCGTCGTGCGAAGACGAAGTTCAAAGACCCTGCGCGGAAGCCCTCGGTGGAAAATCAAAAAAACTATCGCAGAACTCAGGGCAATCTCACAAATCTTTACAGTGCCCGATAGAGCGCCTGTGCTATAAAAGCAGCAATCAGGTGCTCTGGTTACCCTAATGACGGGAACGAACATCCTGCTGGAGTCGAAGGGGGAGCGCCTCGAAACGCAAGCGGAGGCGAGTTTTTTAAATGCTGGCAGGAAAGCGTTGCAGCCCAACCCTTGTCGTCATTGCCATAGCAATCATTCTTTCTGCGCTCGTGTTTCTAGGGCTGTCCCACAGTCCGAATCAAGCGCCGCCGAAAGCGGCACCCATACATCAGGCTGATGACCCATCGGACTGATCGAACTGATTGCTGCGGCGTGTCTCTTTGTCCCGCTCCTCGGCATCCTTCACCATGTAGCTGATAAAGATCAGCCTGCGTCGGCATTCCTCGATTAGATCGAGCCGTAGAATTCCAAGTGCGTGTGAGCGCTGATCTTTGATCTCTTCTTGTGCTTGCTTTTCAAATCGATCAAGTTCTGCATGAAGATGCCTGATGGCGGACAGGGGAGTCTTGCGGACGTTCATCGGGGCCTAAGGTTTTACGCCAGATAGAATAACGTATTCGTCTCAGATTCCTTAACATTTCTGGTTAACTATTCTGGTCTAAGCATGCCGCAAAGCGCCGCTTTAGTTCAGCAATGTAAACCATCCCCGGCGCTCACTGGCACGGCGACAATGATCGTGAAAGCCTGCGTCCGAGATGCGTAGCAGAATCTAACAGCCGCTTATGAACATGTGGTTAAGATCTGATTGGCAGTGAAAACGCAGCTAAAACGGTCGGACGGAAGATAGCTTCCTGACCCACGGGGACGTGACATTTTTCCTTCCAAGCCCACCAACTCGAGCCCTTGATACTAGCGTACCTGTCGACTATGTAGTGGAAGCAGACGTAAGCCACCTCTTCGGGCTTCGATTCATTCGGCCCGTGGAACTGCCATGCCCCCTCAATGTCGTGAAAGACGCGGGTAACGGGGGCGTCCCCGCTCATGACGCGTTTCGTTGTCCAATCGTGGAGACTGCTATGTGGGTCGTTCGCAGCCCAGAAGTCTTCTTCAACTCGTAACGATAGGGGATGTGGAAATACGAGTGGCTGTCTGTTGCGCCACTTGAGGTCGAAGGCATTATCCCAAGGGAATTGATTATCGAGGTCAGGATAAATGCATTGAAAAGCTGAGACGATGTTTTTCTTCCTACACTCATCAAACCGCAGCGAGATTACCGTTGGCCCCTGTTCAGCTTCTCGATTTCGCCTTTCAACTGTTCAAGCTTCTGTCCAGCCTCGCCGAGCTTGCCTTCCGCGGTCAGGCGCTGGTAGTCGGCAAGATCTCTGGCAGCTGCTGCGATTAGCGCGTTGAGATCCGCTGCCGGCTGCAGAGACGCGGCGGATTCCGGGCGTCGCATTTGTTCCGCTGAGGTTGCCGCAGCACTCAGTGACGATACCGCACCCCCAAAAAGGGACGCCATCGCCGATTCAAAGGTTGGTCCATACGCAAGCCGATCTTGCAGCGCGAGCACGACCAGTCGCAACTCCGGCATCGGACTCCGCTCAGCTTGCAGGTAAATCGGCTCCGCATACAACAGCGCGCGCCCGGATGGAATTACAAGCAGAGCGCCGCGACGCACATGCGAGCCTTGCTGGTTCCATAGAGTCAACTGGCCGGAAAGCTGCGCGTTCTGATCAATTCTCGCCTCGATTTGCAGCGGTCCGTCGACAAGCTTTGTTTTAGGAAAGTTGTAGACCACCGATGTGCCGTAGTGAGAGGCGTCGCTGCGTCCTGCAATCCAGCCAATCAGATTATTCCGGTTCGCCGGGGTGAAAGGCAGAATCTCCACAAACTCTTCGCCGGTTTCGCCTGGCAGTTTCATAAGCACGAAGTTCGGTTCCATTGTTTGTGTCGTTTGCTCACCTCCCTGGCCCATGCCGACCTCGGTCGCAATATTCCAGAGATCCTCACGGTTGTAGAACGCTCCCGGATCCGTCATGTGATATAGCCCATACACTTCCGCCTGGAGTCTGAGCAGCATCTCGGGATAGCGCATGTGCTTCCGCAGCCCGGCAGGCATTGTGGACGCATCCTTGAACAGGGTCGGAAAGATGGCGCGGTAGGCAGCGATGACCGGATCATCTGGATCAAAGACGTAAAACGTGGTCGTGCCATCATAGGCGTCAACCACCACTTTAACGCTGTTCCGCATGTAGTTAATCAGGTCGTTCCCCAGACGGTAATGTGTTGAGTACGGATAGCTGTCCGAAATCGTGAACGCATCCATGACCCATGACAGCCGGCCATCGTCACCGACGACGATGTAGGGATCCGAATCATACGTAAGAAACGGCGCGAGTGTCGATATGCGATCCCGCAAGTTGCGCCGCATTAATAGCTGACTATCGTTGTTAACGTCATCGCTAAACGGCAGTTTCGCAAGGTCCCCACGATCGAACGCGATGATGCTACGGCGCAGAAAACCGCCGAGCGCTATGCCGCCGTTGCCTTCGTAAGAGGTTAGGCTGTTGGTCTCGCCTTGCGGATAATTGAACTCCTTCTGCCGTGTCTTCACATAAACATCCATATTGGTCAACTCGCCGAAGTAGATCTCCGGGCGCGTGACAGTTAGATCACGCACCGTGCTCTGGACGGGCATATTGCTCAAAATCAGTGTGGGCAGGCCTTCCGGCGTGAACCCGTTTACTGGGTTCATCGTTATGCCGTAACCGTGGGTGTAGATCAGCTTCTCGTTAATCCAGTTGCGGCTGCTCTCCGGGAGCTTGTCTACGTTGAGTTCGCGCGTGGCAAGCATCACCTCGCGAGTCGTGCCATTGATTTTGTAGCGGTCAATGTCGATGTCGGGGAAGTCGTAGTACGTGCGAATCTCCTGAATTTGACGCAGCGTGTCCTGGAGCGCGTGCCAATCCCACAGCCGGATGTTTTGGAGCGTGGCCTGATTGTTGGCTGGGTCAGCCGCCTCGACCGTCGTCTCAGCAGGAAACTCCCGTTGCGAGACTCGGTCGAGTCCGTAGGCTTGCCGCGTCAGCTCGATGTTGTGGGTAATGTAGGGCTGCTCGCGAACCAGTTCGTTGGGTTTGACTATAAAGCTGCTGACGTACCAGGCAACTCCCTGAATGGCGAGATAGAAGAAGACGGCCGGAACTATGGCTACGACAAGCCAGCGCCCGCGCGGCACCGAGGCGGCGTTCACGGCTGCGATTACCGCGCCGAGGACGAGCGCGGCGCAGACGACGAGCATTCCTGTCAGAATGACGTGCGCGTCGGTGTAAGTCACACCCTGGAAGATCGTATGATCTTCGAACAATCGCTCGAATCGATCGACGTACGTGCGCATTGCGAGGGCCAACAACAGGAATGACAATGTGATGGAGAGGCCACGCCACGGTGATGTGAGGTAACTGATGCGACGTCCGGCGAGCACACGAGTTCCGCCCGTGATGAGGATAAAGAAGACGGCGAGCGCACAGGTAATCGCGGCTAGGGTAAGCAGCCATCCGATGATGAGCTGCCACGCGGGCAGGGTAAATAGAAAAAAGTTCAAAGGCTTGCCAAAGATCGGGTCCAAGCCCCCACCAGGGCTGTGAGGTGTGTACCAGAACAACGCGAGCGTCGGCCATTCGACCATCATTGCGGCTCCGGTTGCAAGCGCAATGGCAAGCGAAACGCCTAGCGCGATGGTCCGCAGGACGGGCTCGACCGGCAGCTTCAGCGGCTGTCCGCCGATGAAAATCGTTTGGCCGCTCGGCAAATCGGATAGATGCGCCTGCCTCAAAACCAGGAATGATCCGTACAGAATGAGAAATGTGGCAGCCGCAAAAGCCGTGAAAACGCCCCACTCAAGGCCCAGCGTTTTCCAGAATACGTCCCCGTATCCGAGCGACTTGAACCAGAGCACATCCACGCAAGACGACAATGCGGCCCGACCACCCAAGACAATCCCGGCAATAACGCCGAGAATGAAGAGGAAGCGTCGCCGTCTTCGCGTCGCATGTTGCGTGCGTGGCCAATCGATGGACTCGGACATTGCTCCACTCCATTCTCACCAGCAATCACGTTGTCAGAGTTACAGGAGAAGGTATTGTACAGTGCCGAAGAAGAGTAACCAGAAGCGCCCTAGACCCGCGGAACTTCAGTTCGCGCTCAAGCCGATGTTCGATTTGAAATGTCTCCCTCAGATTGACCCTGATGGTACCGAAGCGGAACAAACGTTTCTTGCCGATGCATTCGCCTGGCAATGCTATTTCCAGAAAACGACCTTGCCTTCTCGAATACGAGCGCAGTTAGGAAACATACCATGAAGCCAGCACCCAATGCGGCAACCAACAGCATGGTGCAGGCGACCGGATTTCCCAGGATCCTTAAATTTAAGTATTCATGGATAGCTCGCTGAACGCGATGCAACTCACGACACACTTGAAACAGCTACTCTCCTAATGTTTTTAGCTATTGTACAAACTGCACCACTACGGATGCGCATAAGTGTCTCCCCATTCGGCTTCACCCGCGATTGGTATAGCTTCCGATAGCCGGGCCTGATGACGCATTGCAGGACAAATCGAGCAATGCAAGTCTAGTAGCTGCAACTTGCAATCTCCGTTCCTCCTCGGGAGCTCGTTCCCAGGAGCCAGCTACTCCAGTCTTTGAAGCATCTTGCAACTTGTGAGCGAGAATTTGTCGATAGTAGTGAAGCAGTCTGGCAAACCGCTCCGCCGAAATGTCCTGAATGTCTGACATTGGAAACCCGCCTTTATGTTGTTATTCAAGATCTCCGCCCATAAAGATTGGATAAAGACTCCGTAAAAGCTTCATAAATAGCGGACGCTGCCGCACCTCCTTTTGGTGCGTGGGTTTGTCCGAGTTGTTCGACGAAGATTTTGGTTGTGAGCGCATGGGGGAGAATACCGGGCACCCTAGGCAGCTATTGATAGCAAAGGACAGGAATGAGGATAGACTAACCCTGGTCGGTATCGAGCAAAAACATGCAGCAACGCCCCCCCGGTCCAAAGCCACATTTTCTGATCGGCAACATGCCGCTTGCGAGCCGTGATCCGCTCGCGGTAATCACTCGCTGGGCAAGAGAATACGGGGATATTTTCTATTATCGTGCTGGCTGGATCCATGTTTACTTCATCAATCGTCCCGACTTGGTTGAGTTCGTGCTACTTCGCAATCATGC
This sequence comes from Acidobacteriaceae bacterium, assembly GCA_025462785.1. Lineage (GTDB taxonomy): Bacteria > Acidobacteriota > Terriglobia > Terriglobales > Acidobacteriaceae > JAOAPG01. Next base: position 18,176 of record JAOAPG010000056.1, on the reverse strand, counting down.
AAACCTGTTTAAGGACCGCGTGATCCAGAACAGTCGCTGGTTCTTCGGCGACGGCCTGTTGACCAGCGAGGGAGAAGAATGGAAGAGACAACGCCGGCTTACGCAACCCGCCTTCCACCGCGAAAGACTCGGCTCGTATGCCGGCATTATGGTGGACTACACGGACGAGATGCTTTCCGGTTGGCGTGACGGCGCAATCATCGACGTGCATCAGGAGTTGATGAACCTCGCTCTCCGCATCGTCGTTCGCACACTATTTGGCGTAGAAGCTGAAGAGACCAACAAGATCTCTCGAGCGTTGAACACCATGATGCGGCATAGCGCCGGTGTTCGATTGCTTCTTCCGGCGTTTGCCCGGCGACTTCCGCTACCCGGCATGGCCGACGTCCGTCGCGCCGTCAAGGACCTACGTGACACGGTATCTAGGATTATCAATGTCCGTCGCGCGCGTTCCGAACAGGATTCAGAAGATTTGCTCTCGCTGTTGGTCGCCGCTCGCGATGAAGACGGCAGTGCATTGAGTGTGACGGAAGTTCGCGATCAGGTTTTAACATTTCTTCTGGCTGGACACGAAACAACCGCGCTCGCACTGTCGTGGACCTTGTACCTGCTAAGTCAAAATCCAGAAGCGGAGAACAAACTCCACCAGGAAGTTGCTACCTTGCTCGGCCACAGAGCGCCGAACAGTGCCGATGTAGGGTTGCTGATCTACACGGATTTCGTCATAAAGGAATCCATGAGGCTATATCCGCCGGCCTGGAGCCTAGCGCGTCAAGCGGCGAAAAGCTTCGAGGTGGAGGGGTATAGCATCCCGGCCGACGCGAACGTCGTCATGAGCCAGTGGATTTTGCAGCGCGATCCTCGGTTTTTTAGAGATCCGGTTACCTTCAATCCCGATCGCTGGGTAGAGGAAGCCTGTCAGAAGCTGCCGCGTTTTGCTTACTTTCCGTTCGGCGGTGGCCCGAGACAGTGCATCGGAGCTGGCTTCGCAATGATGGAGTCTGTACTCCTGCTTGCCACAATTGCGCAGCGATTTAAGTTGCGCCTTGTCGAGCATCATCCAGTCGTTCCTGTCCCTGGCTTTACTTTGCGACCGAAGTACGGAATCCGAATGACCGTCAACCAACGTTGAGGGCAACTACTTTCACCCGTCCGCAGCAAAATATCATTTGGGCAGTATTCATTCTGGCGGAGCATCATGGCAGTTCTCCTATGGAGGTTTGTAAGAACTTCTTTCGTAGGTAAATCGAGACCCGACAATCACTCACTGCCGAGTTGCCATGAAGAGCCGAGAACAACGGAGTAAATTAATGTGGCCGCCTCAATTGTCCGTTGAGGAAGGGAAGAGGACTGGCGCAGATGAAGTTGAAGCAACTGAACGCGGTTTTCTGAGGGGCTAAAGCAATTCGGTTGTTGGGCAGAGCGTTTGGCGGGGATGACGGCATTCGGGGAGGGAAGAACGGTCGATAACCTGCTAATATACGCACTAAATATCAAGCGAAGGCAATAAAGCCATTCGGATATCCAGCGGATTCTGCTTCACTGCGAGCTGTGCCAACACGGGGCCGCACAAGTCGTGTCGCAGGTTATAATGGCGCGCACTGATGACACTGACCTCCGGCACAAAGCTCGGTCCGTACGAGATTGAGTGTCCGCTAGGCGCAGGCGGCATGGGCGAAGTCTACCGCGCCCGCGATACGCGTCTGGACCGCATCGTCGCCGTCAAGGTGCTTGCCTCCCGTCTTTCCTCTTCGCCAGAACTGAAGCAGCGTATGGAGCGCGAGGCGCGCACCATTTCTTCGCTGAATCATCCGCACATTTGCCAGCTATACGACATCGGCTCGCAGGATGGCGTCGACTACCTGGTGATGGAGTTTCTCGAAGGGGAAACACTGGCAGCAAGGTTGAACAAAGGCGCAATCCCGATCAGCGAGATCCTGAGAATCGGAATCGCTGTTGCGGAGGCGCTTGCCGTCGCGCATCGCCAAGGTATTGTTCATCGAGACCTGAAGCCGGGAAACATCATGCTTACCCAGGCCGGTGCCAAGCTGATGGATTTTGGCCTCGCGAAACCCCTGGCTTTGCAGAACACCGGCCCCGCATCAGGAGCGGCGCCCTCGTTCACTGCGGCCGCAACGTTAAGCGGTCCGAGTCCACTAACTCCACTGACCACGCTTGGCACGGTCATTGGGACCATCCAATATATGTCGCCGGAGCAGATTGAAGGAAAAGAAGCAGACGCCCGCTCCGATATTTTTGCTTTTGGTGCTGTGCTCTACGAAATGGCGGCGGGCAAGCGGCCGTTTCAAGGCAAGAGTCAACTCTCTTTGGCATCTTCGATTCTGGAAAGCGATCCGCAGCCCATCAGTATTTCGAAGCCCCTCACTCCGTCCAGTTTTGAACATGTTGTGACCACATGCCTGCGGAAAGATCCTCAGGAGCGTTATCAGACTGCGCATGACATCAAGTTGCAACTGCAGTGGATCGCGTCGGAACGGCCCGTGCCTCCGGCCGCGGCTCCGTCAGCCGAACATTCACGTCGCCCACTAGGCTGGATAGCTGCGGTCCTTGCTGCGTCAGTGTTGGGAGCCATTGCTGGATTTCTGATCCACCGCTCCAATCCTTCCGCGCCGAGCACCCGCACCCTTATCAACGCTCCCGAAAAGACCACGCTCAACCTGACAGGCGATGCTGCCGGACCGCTGGTGCTATCGCCAGACGGTAGATCGATCGCCTTTGCAGCAACCGAAACAGACGGCAAGACCGCGCTCTGGGTTAGACCAATGAACTCGCTGGACGCACGTGAGCTCCCTGGAACTAATAGTGCGATCCTTCCCTTCTGGTCGCCCGACAGCCGTTCTCTTGGATTTTTCGCCGATGGCAAGCTACAGACGATTGATCTGAATGGCGACTCAGTGCAAGTGGTTTGCGATGTCCAGCTCGGGCGCGGGGGCGCTTGGGGACCGGACGGAGTGATTATTTTCTCTTCGGGCCCGTCAACTCCACTAATGCGTGTCAGCGCCAGCGGGGGAAATCCCGTTCCACTCACCAAGCTCGACCCCGCTCAGCACACCTCACATCGCTGGCCGGTTTTTCTTCCAGACGGCAAGCATCTCCTGTATTTGGCGCTTCACCACGATCCTTCCAAGTCAGCAAACAATGCAGTCTATTACGCGTCGCTGGATGGTCGCGAAAATCGGCTTCTGTTCCACTCGCAATCGAACGCCATTTACGCGGGTGCTTATCTTTTGTTTGCTCGTGGCGACCAATTGATGGCGCAACCCTTCAACCCCGCCAATGGAACCTTGAGCGGAGAGCCACAGAGCGTGGCCAAGGGAGTGGTGAGCGACGTCAGCACATGGCATATGGACGTCTCGGCGACCAACAATGGATTGCTGGCGTTCGGAAGCGGCGGGACCGGCGATCTGCAGCTGGTCTGGATGGATCGCAGCGGGAAACAGATTGGCACAGTAGCCGAGAACCTAGCGAATCTGCAAGTGGCGCGGATCTCGCCGCAAGGAGATCGCATCGCTCTGCAGATCGATACCGGTGAGAACGATATCTGGGTGCTCGATCTGTCGCGCGGAGTTCGCACCAGACTGACCTTTGGCCCGGTCGCAAACACGTCCCCGGTCTGGTCGCCTGACGGTAAATGGATCGCCTATATGTCCAAACGAGGCGATCATTTTTACCTATACCGCAAGCCCGTCGATGGCAGCGGCACGGAAGAGGTACTGGCCACTGCTGATCAACTGATGACGCCCAGCTCCTGGTCGCGCGACGGCAAGTACCTGTTTTATACCCAGCGCGATTCAGAAGGACATGGAGAGATCTTGGCCTTGCCGCTCGAGGGAGAGCGCAAGCCACAGGTGGTGATTTCGCGAGGCGCCCAGGGACACCTTTCCCCCGACGGCCATTGGCTCGCCTACAGTTCAAGTGAATCTGGCACGGTTGAAATCTATGTGCAGGCCTTTGGCGGCGGGCAGGGCAAGTGGCAGGTTTCGGCCAACGGAGGAACCCTGCCATCGTGGAGCAAGGACGGCCAACAACTCTACTATATGGACGCGACTTCCTCTCTTCTAGCGGTACCCGTCAAGGAGGTCGGCAGTGCCCTGCAATTGGGTGCTCCTCAGACTCTCGTCAAGCGATGGACCGTTCTTGGGTTGCCCTTTTACGATGTCACCCGCGACGGGAAGAAAATCCTGCTCGATCGGGTTTCGCAACAGGTCAGCCAATCCGTCACGGTGGTGACGAACTTTACAGAAGGATTGAAGAAATAGGTCCGGGCGATTTAAGGCGCTGAATTTCGCCCCAAGAGGCCTGCAAGGCTGTAGCAAGTGGTAATCATCGGGTTACGCCCAACCTTGCGATGGTCTGAGCGTCCGTTGCACCGAGGGTGTAGGTGATTTCGCCCGGGCTAATAGCAGACACAACGGGTTGCAGTGAAATACGTTGCCTCCGAGCGGCTTAATGATCCATTCGCTAACGACGACCTGAATGTGGTCATCGCGGACGGCAGTCGGTCCGAAGTGCGGCGTCATAATCGAGGGAGTGCTGGCACGTTCGACGCACTGGTAATCGAGGGTAATCTCGCGACGGGGCGTGGAGGGTTAGGCTTTGGCCAGCCAGCCGCGTCGGAAGAGGCCGAGCAGGTCGAAAATCTGAAGTTCACATTCTGAGTCTCACCGGCCAGAGGTGAGATTCGACAGAGTCTGTTACGGCTTTGTTCCAGCCTGAGCTTTTTCGTGCCCGTCCTTTTCGTGCCCGTTCAAGCGCTTGAGGTACGGGAAGAAGGGAGACACCTCGAACAGCATCTTCTCCGATGCGATCAGCGGGTGCACCGGTTGATTCTTGAGCATCTCAACTCGGTCCGACCAGGGATCGACCGTAATTCGAGAGCCTAGCGGCAAGGCAGAGTTCTGATCGAGCCGATCCATTTGCAGATGCTTGGGAAAGTTGGTCAGCGCCTGCATTCCCACTAAGTGACTCCTGCCGAAGTCATTGCTGAACCGCCCATGCAGCAGGTTCGGTAATTGCGGAGAGCGGGCTTCCAGTGCTTCCAGGAAGAGTCCAGCATTAGCCAACTGGGCTCTGTACGGCGACTTCGAAAACAGCTCCAGGCCTTTTTTGTCGGCGTCCGCTTCCTGAGCTGGATCGAAACGCAAATTAAAGTGGGTAAAGATTTCCAGATCCGAGAACGGCAAGGTGAAACCCGACAGGTATGCGTCGCCGATGGAGTGACCCAAAACGATGTGAGCGAGTTCGTGCGCCAGCACGGCTGCGAGAGTCGCCTCGTCGGGTAACACATCGAGAAGCCCACGGCTTAGAACGATGGTTCGGCCGACGACGAAGGATTCCAGTGGCGTCGTGAGCAGCACACGGCAACGAACGGCAGCAATGTCGAGAGCATTGGTAATCAACAAGTTCTTGGTGACGGTCTGCAATATCTCGTCGACTTCGCCGTCTGGAGCCATAAGTCCGGTAACTTGCAACCGCTCCACCACATCGTCTTCCGCTGTGTATGTGGTTTTCCCTAGGGTGTAAGCCGGACTCAGGTCCTGGGAAGCTTCGTGCCGCTTGGGATCGACCCACGCCGGTGTGTCCGTTAGCGATTTAGCAAACTCTCGGTGGTCTCCCGCGTGTTCCGGATCGTAACCCCAGATGCGAGTTTGAGCCTTAAACCAGAGACCGTGGCTCGAGGGATCGTGAGGATCTGACTCCTCCGTGTAAACATAGGCAGGCATCCACATCATGCTCAGGGTATTCAGGCGCCAACTATCGAAGTGAAACGCGCGCTTCGAGAACTCTCCCGAGGTGTGTGCTCCCTTGAAGCGGACAATGTTGAAGTCCTGGTCCTCCACCCAGATTCGGCCGACAAAGCCACGGTTTCCCGAATTCTCACGGGGCTTCACGTCCAGGGCGGCGCAACGCACTTCCCCGAGAACCTCCCAGCGAACAAATTCGAACTTATAGTTCCGACGGTCGAAGTGGTCCAAGTCAGGAAACAACGCCTGCACGAAGCCGACTGCCGCAAAAGGTTCTGCATTCTTGAGCAATTTCTTCTCCGAGCCCTGCCCTTGGTCTGCAAATGCCAGAATGGCCGGGGCGTTTCCAGTCAGATCCAGACGGCTCAAAAAATAATCGTCGGTCTTGGGCGAGGTCACTAGGTGGGAATCAGGTTTTTCTTCCTGGATGTAGGTCTCGACGATCGGCTCCAGGTTACGCATCAAATCGGTTAAGCGGCGTTCCTGCTGTATGGCCGAGTTAATGAAGTCATCAAGCGTGACAGAATTGTGCGCAAGAACTCCTGGCTGCACCTGGGCTGGCCCCAGAGGTTGGGCCATGAGAGTAGCGTTCGGCCATACGGCGAGCCCAACAACAAACACCTCAAATAGTGTTCGGCCAAGCCGGGAAAATATTCTCAGCGCAAACATGCAGAGACCAGTCTAAATCCTGCGCACGTACGCTGGAAATCGTCATTAGCGACCCACACCTCCTTCATTGGGACCATGCCATCAACCATTGGGACCATGCCATCAATGGCTGATTGCGTCACCTGCTTCTCGAAAAATCGAGCCGCTATAGTTTTAGTCGCCTTACTGCCTGGCCGATGATGGAGTTGTTCGACATGGTCATAGGCCTCGGTACGAAGGCTTTACCTAGAACTTTAGGTCAGGTACCCCGGTTTCTTGCCGAAGTCGGAGTCACACCTTACTCTGGAGCGTGGAAGGGAACTCATGAAATCAAGCAGGTGGTTGCATATCTTTGCGCTAGCAATCTTGGCGCTTAGCACGATTGTGGTTCTTGCACAAGAGGAAGGTCATGGACATGGGCGTGGTCACGATAAACATGTCAACGAACACGGAAGTAAGGATCGACAAAGCCACGAGGAGCACGGACGCAAAGGCCATGGGTATGATGACCGGGATCGCGAGATAATGCACGGCTGGTATGAGGACCATCAGGGAAACTTGCCGCCTGGACTCGCAAAGAAAGATCGATTGTCGCCTGGACTGGAACGACAACTGGAGCTTCGGGGCACGCTGCCGCCTGGTTTAAGAGCAAGAATTCATGCTGTTCCCGTCGATCTTGAACGCGAGCTGCCTCCGCCGCCTCCCAATTGCGAACATGTTCTCATTGGAGGACACGTTGTGCTCCTGAATAGCAGGACGTCTGTGGTGATAGACGTTTTTCATCTGGGGTTCTAAGCTTAGCGTCCGATCCTGAACCGGTTTAATCATCACGATGGCATCTAAACCCTGCCGATGAGCGGACATTTAATGTGCGCTCAACCAAATATGTTAGCCCACCAACTGTGCACAGCGCTTTACCAAAGCACCCTGTCGGGTCGATGGCGGCGCATATTTCACCAAAGTAGCTAGAAGGGGCTGTGCCTCTTTCGGGGGTGGCACCTTGCCGCTGAACAAATCTGCGAATGGCACGAATTTCTTGTACAGCACAACCGTTTCGTCTTTGTCTTGTTTGATCGCGGCCCCGCTCAAATCTATTCCGGCAAAAACACCTCGCGCGCGGGAATAGGTCAGTAACTCTGCCTTCATCTTCCAATCAGTCCCAGCGTCGGCGTGCCGTCCCACCGGTCCAGCTGCCGCAGAGGCGTCGGCGCCGATCTTGAACTTGCTCGATAGCAAATGATCTACTCCTTTTTGATTCATCACGAGCATCACCAAATCGACTGCCTCCCCGCCGAATTGTAAGCCCCAGCTACCGCCCGTCATCGTAACTGGCGCGGGCGCGCTCCAACCATTAGGTGTTTTGCAAGTAACGACGCCCTTTCCGTGTTGGCCTCCAAACCCAATAGCGAACTTAACCATAGATGGGATGATAATGACGCATTTCGCGTCACTCAAAACCTTGTCAGGAATCCCTTTATCCGGCGCCTGCATTATCTCTTGGAAGACCTCGGCCGAGGCCTGAAGACGCTTCGCGATGTCGGTTTGCGACTTCTCGTCTTGCGTCCAGCCCATTGTAATAAGTAAACAGAATGTCGCAGCCACTGCAGAACAGCCCTTTGTAACTTTTTGCAGATTCATAGGTGAGACTCCTAGTGCGCAGTTCACCGCGCACTCTATACAGGTTAGTGGGACAAGGCCTTGAGACAAATTGAGCTTGAGAATAAGTTCGGAGTTATAGGAAAAGCTTACCCGAACGTTGGACCTTAGTAATATCCGGTCTAATGACTGTGCAAAGAAGATAGCAACTAGGGTGGTGTCGGTATAGCAGTGCCTCGAAGCATTCAGCGGACTCGGTGAAGAGATGAAGCGGCCTGCGTTGAGTCAGAACGCTGCCGCTGCAAGGAGCGTAACTTGGTTCCGATTGCTGTCAGCACACGATCATGAGTTTCGAGCAGTTCACGATATCGTGGAGGTTCTGTCCACCACCAAATCCGAATCTTAATCGTTGCTCCCGCGTCGCCGACGTCTATCGTAAACGCTTGGGGCGGCGGATCTCTAAGTACCCCGTCCACATTCTTCACCGCCTCAACCATCGCTCTCTTTAGTCCCTCAATGTCATCCACAGATCCTGCGCTTAAGTCGTACTCCCATCGCCGGTACGGGTAGGCGGTATTGACAATCACCGAACGCGTAAACAGATCTGCGTTGGGAATGACTACTCTCCGTAAGTCATAGGTGCGAATCAGAGTGGCACGAGTCTGAATTTCCTCGACGGTACCCTCATATGGATCCAGCCTGATTTGATCTCCAATGCGAAACGGCTCTGTCCAGAGCAGCAGGATACCTGCTAGAAAATTCTGGAGAATATTTTGAAACGCAAAGCCAATGGCGACGCTGCCGATCCCAAGGACCTTGATGAGATCATTCGCCTGGAATGACGGGGCAACCACTGTCAGTGCAACTAGCAGGCCCACAAGCATAATTGCGGCAGCAACCAGCCGTCCGACAACTACACTCACATTGTGACGGCGACGATTTCGCGCAATTCGTTCAATGCTGAGCCGCGCCAAAATACTTGCAATGTAAAACAAGCCAAGAGTGATTACTGCTAGAAGGATGTTCGGAGTTCTGGATACCAAGCTCTCTGCCATGCGATGCACGGTAGACCAAGTGCCCGAGATGTTGGTTTGCGGAGGACTTATTGGCATGTGGTTTGGACACCATGTCATCACCACGGGTTGTCCCCGCCTTGTGCTGGCTCCAGAGGTTTGCGCGAGCGAAGGTCAGAGACTCATCCAAACAAAGGAACTACTACAATTGCCGCAGCCAGTCCGGTTCCTGCCCTATTACATCCCCGCTGCCTTCGAGACCAGGCCGGGAAATTCCCAGCTTCTGCATCTTGTGTATTAACGTAGTTCGCTTTAAGCCGAGTTTTGTGGCTGCGCCTTTCGGGCCACCGATCACCCAACCGACTCCCTTAAGCGTGCGCAGAATCAGAGTACGTTCGGAGTCCCTCAGAGTAGTTGAAGTGGCAGTTGCAGTTGCAGTAGAACCTGCAGGCGGCGAGATCACGGCATCGTGAGTCCCTGGCACAGGCAAGGGATTCGGAAGCACGCCGAAGTTTGAAAGGATTACGGCGCGTTCGATCACGTTCTGCAGTTCACGAATATTCCCTGGCCAGGGGTACATGCTAAGGGCAGACATGGTTTCCGCCGGAATATGTTCGATTTGCCTGCCCATCCGGTCGCCAAAAATCTCGACAAAATGCGTCACCAGGGCTGGAATATCCTCGCGGCGTGCCCGCAGCGGCGGTAAGAGGACCGGAAACACATTCAAGCGATAATAGAGATCGCTGCGAAACTCGCCCTGATTGACCATTTCCATCAGATCACGATTCGTTGCAGCCACGAGTCGAACGTCTACTCGATGGGTACGAGTGCTGCCTAGACGCTCGAACTCCTGCTCCTGCAATACTCGCAGCAGTTTGGGCTGCAAAGCTGGTGGGATATCGCCCACCTCATCAAGGAAGAGCGTGCCTTTGTCAGCGAGCTCGAAACGCCCAATCTTCTGCGCGATAGCGCCGGTGAAAGCGCCCTTCTCGTGTCCGAAAAGCTCACTCTCCAATAGATCGAGTGGGATCGCCGCACAATTCAGCCTTATAAACGAGCGTCCACATCGTGAGCTGATATTGTGAATCGCACGTGCGATCAGCTCCTTACCCGTGCCTGTTTCTCCCTGGATGAGAACGGTGGAATCCGTAGGCGCAACCCTTTCGACCTGTTCGAGTACCGCCTCCAGTGCAGGACTGTTACCTATGACCTGCTCAAATCTGCGCTCACCAGAACCTTGACTACAACTACCACAACCTTGGTTACCATTCCCGGATTTTTCGAAAGCTTCCACGAAGGACCTCCTGTGCTCGAGTGCACCCTTCCAAATCGGGCTCAACTTTCCAGCGCCGCTCGAACACTCTCAATCAGGGCTACATCGTCGAACGGTTTGGCCAGAAACTCCACCGCTCCCGCTCTTAAGGCTTGCATTCGCATCTTCGCGTCGCCGTGTGCCGTGATGAAGATGGTAGGAATCCTGCAATGTTCAGCATTGAGCTTGGCCTGCAATTCCAGACCGGAGATTCCTGGCATGCGTATATCGGCTATAAGACACGCAGTCGCGTGTTGTTGGCCGGAGGTCAGGAACTCCTCCGCCGAAGCGAACGCTAGCGCCTGCAAGCCGACCGCTTTCAGTAAGCCCTGCAGCGCGCTGCGCATCAGATCATCATCGTCCACAATCGAAACCATTTTGGTGTTGCCCTGGATAGCCATAAACAGAAGCTAGCAGCGCCCCAATTGCGGAGCAATCATATCTTGGTATGAGTGTAGTAATACCGCTACGCCCTCCCTTATTTTTGAGCGTCAGCTTTGGTGGGTAAAGTGAGGTGAAAGGTAGCGCCACGGGAAGACTTGTCAGCTGCCCACAGGCGGCCGCCGTGCGACTCCACGATGGAACGGCTGATCCGCAGTCCCATGCCGGTCCCGTGAGGCTTGGTAGTAAAGAAGGCGCTGAAAATCCGATCCGCCTGCTGTGCTGGGAGTCCCAATCCGGTATCGCTGACGGATATCATAAGCTGCTCATCTTCTCCCGGTTGCGATTTGATGATTAGCTCGCGCGTTCCATCCACATCCTTCATCGCATCTATGCTGTTCATCATGAGGTTCATCATGACCTGCTGTAATTGCACGCGATCTCCCGTGATCTGGGGAAGCTCTTCAGCCAGTTCCGTGCGGATCGATATGGAGCTTCGCGTTGCCTCTCCGTGTAACAGGACGACCATTTCTCGGATGACTTTGTTTACGTCGACCAATTCCCGTTGTGCAGTACCTTTTTTGAACAGCAGGCGTATCCCGCTGATGATTTCCGCGGCGCGGGTTGCGTCTTTTACCATTCGTGACGCAGCTTGGCTGGCCTCTTCCAGATCAGGCTGATCGCGCATAAGCCAGCGTAAGCAGGTATTAGCATCAGTGACAGCGGCGGCAATCGGCTGGTTCACCTCGTGCGACAGAGATGCAGTCAGCTCTCCCATCGTGGTAACCCGGTTGGCATGCGCGAGATCTGCCTGCGCCTGACGCAGAGCTTCTCGCTCTTCATCTGCTCGCTTGCGTTCGGTCACATCCATTACGGTACCCACGTATCGAGCGAGATCGCCTGACATATTGAAGACGGGATGGCCTATAGTGAGGACATGTTTCATCGTGCCATCCGGAAGAACGATTCGGTAATCAAGCTTATAATCGGTCTTTTCTTTAATGGCCTTTTGATAGGTTTCGGTCATGCTTTCTAGGTCATCCGGATGAATACGCCTTTGAACATCTTCATATAAGGGAAAGCCATCCTTCGGATCGAAGCCAAATAAGCGGAAATGCTCCTGCGACCAATGGATAATCACTCTGTTGGCCATGTCCAAAGCAAAACTGGCTGTATGAGTCAGCTTCTGGGCTTCGGCTAAATAAGCCTCACTTTCTCGTAGTTCCAACTCAGCTCGCTTGCGGTCGGCAATCTCCAGTTGCAGGTCTAGATTTGTCTGGGTCAGCTCTGCAGTCCGCTCGGCAACTCTTACCTCAAGTTCATCCCGCGCTCGCGTAACTCCCGTCATCAGCAATGCAAAAATGAGAAACACAAGGTCATAAAGACCGCGGGAAGCGACACTGAGGTCAGATTCAAAGAAATATCCGCGGACGATTAAGGACAGCAAAGCTGCGAGGATGCCGGGTTTGTTGCCACCATACCAAAACGTAATTGCAATTGCGGATAGCGCAAGTGCGGTAAACGGCTGAGGCAAGTGGAAGTGCAAAAACGCACGAGCAATGCCGAAAGCGACTGCCACCGATAGCAAAGCTAGGCCGTATCGTGATGCGACGGATGCTGCTGGGCCCGGCACCGGTTTTGCGCTATGTAAATATGCCATCGTCGAAAGTCTCTCTATTACTCCGCGTGAGATTTCCGGGAGCAGATCGCGAAGCTTCTCTTAACCGCGGCCAGGCTATGTTTTCTTGGTAGACAGCTCAAGCTTGGCCGCCGTTCGCACTAATTGCGCCAGTGATTCAGCTTGCATCTTCCGCATCACGTGTCCGCGCTGGATCTTAACGGTGATTTCGCTAGTTCCGAGCTCAGATGCTATTTGCTTATTAAGCAAGCCCGACACTACAAATCCCATCACTTCGCGCTCGCGCGTGGTGAGCGAGTCGTAGCGCTTTCGCAACTCAGCCATCTCACTCTGTTGCTGGCGTGTAACCTTGTCACGATCCAAAGCCTGGTGAATGGCATCGAGCAAGTCTTGGTCGCGAAAGGGCTTGGTCAGGAACTCCACCGCGCCAGATTTCATTGCCTTCACCGTCATAGGAATATCTGCATGACCGGTGATAAATATGACGGGAATCTGCACACCTGCTTCAGCCAACTCACGCTGAAACTCGAGACCATTGATTCCCGGAAGCCTCACGTCGAGAACGAGGCAACTTGGCTCATCGGGCCGCTTACTGTTCAAAAACTCTTGTGCCGTTCCGAAGGATTCGGACCGCAAGCCAACGGATTTCAGCATTCCTTGGATGGCCGCACGTACTAACTCGTCGTCATCAATGACGAACACCGTAGAAGCGGCTGCGCGGGTCATTCATGGGCCTCGATCTGAGAACATCATAACGCAGCAGTCCAGCATAACGTCGAACGAGGAAACTACGTTGTCATGCGAATGAGTCCCTCTGGACTGAGGAGCATCGTTAGTCGAATGGGAGGTTTAGAAAGGGGCCCAGAACCAAAATTGTGAGCTTGGGCTGGGAAACCCGCAGACTCAAAGATTCGGGATGCCGGTGAGCAGGTGCTCTACTTCGGAAGTAATGTTTTCAACTGGCTGTTGGGTGCTTACGCACGCGTCCACGCTTTCGGGCAAATCTTCGAAGTGATCCCGGCACAGCAACAAGAGGGGAACATTTGGGCGAAGCGCACGTAAACAGCGCGTCACGTCAACGCTGTTCTGTTTTCGCGCCTGGCGGTTCAGCACGACGGCAGCGACCGAATGCATGATGAATAGCAGTGCTATCAGTTGGGCTGAGCTGTTCGTGTTGACAACTTCATGGCCAGTGGCTTTGAGCGCGTCGAACATTGAATTGCTGGTGGTAGTGGCGTCGGATAGATAGAGGATTGTCTTCATAGACATTGTATTTTCGCTTTTGCCCAACTATCAGGTACAGTTTGAATTTAAGTGCTGCTTGGTCTGGCATCCGTTCACCGTCGCATCGCCTTCGATGGCGTTCGACGGACGAATGCCAGGCCGCAGGATTCAGTTACCAGTTCCGGTAGTGTCGGAGTTGCTCAGTGCTGGTTGGTTAGCTTCGACGACCTGCTGCTTGTCTTGCGCCAAGTTTTTCTCGGTCTGCTTGGAATAGACGAATTCATTCCCAGTTAGGCGTCCGGGATAAAACCATTTCAAGAGTACATCTGGTTTCCCGGGTCCCTGCTCTGCAAACGCGAGTGCAGTGTCATCCGTTGCGTCCGGACGTTCCGTTGCAACTGTCTGAAGAGTTGCGTAAACGGTAGTCTGGTCTCCGTTGAGTATCTGCACCATGTGCTGATCGGAATCATTATGAACTAACTTAAAAAAATACGTACCTGCGGGTAGCACCCGCCCGGGGATTTGGATTGGCTGATTAAAGGTGAGTTTAGTGGCTTCGTTCCCTTCGTCAGCGTGAGCAGCGAGTTCAAAAAATAGAGCAAAAGCAATCATCAAACCTACGATAATGAATGTTTTATTTATTCTCATTGGTTCATCTCCTTAGGACAAAGGTGTTTTAGTGAGCCATGCATCAGCTTTACGCCTTTGTTTCACGCATTGGATAAAGGCAAGGCACATGCCAAATTCGTAGCGAATAGAGATTTTGTGGAAGGGTTTTATTTTGAGGGACTTAACTCTCGAGGCGAGTGCTCTGCGATTCCGACGTTCAAGGTGTCGGCAGTGTCGGTGACGGCATAGGGACGCTCCGACACTTCGTCGAGGTTGACACGACACCGAAGGTGAGCAAATAGACTAACGCCTCCGTAAATGGGACGAATCAAAAATCCCGCCCCTTTACGGAATCGAGTACTTGCGCCCTCACCGTGTAGTTGTAGTCGAATGCTCTGTAGTGAACTGCTTGACTGGACTTTTTACTCCGTCGCCGGTTCCATTCGATTCCATCGAATCGACCGTGTAGTAGTAGGTTGTGCCAGGCTTCAGGTCGTCCATGCGTACGCGGAAAACGGTATCGGAATGGCTAGGGTTCAGTCTGATTGGAGACTTTGCCGTTTGGCCGAGTTCCTTGGGACTTGTACCGTAATGCACGACTCCGAAATGCTCGGGCGAACCCCCGGGATTGTTGCTTGTCCACCTGATAATCGCAAAATCGGGATCAACCCGTTCGATCTCCGGGCCTTGGGTGATCCGGACGCTTGCGGCTTTTTTAGTAGTGGGACTCGCTTGCGTAGCCCCTGGGATTGAGTAGAGTAGCGTAGCTACCATAACCATCATCGCCAATTTCAGAAGCAATCTATTCATTGATAAGTCTCCTTCGCGAAGAAAAAAGTGGCATGGAGGCTGCGGGCAGCCTCCATGCATTCGTATTCTCTGTTCCTACTTCGTCATTCGTCGCTTCCTCCGTTTAGCATCTAGCGCTTACGGAATTGGCATAGTCGGGAGTGGTGGGACGCCGCAGATCGCCGACGCGCAAGGCGGAAGCGGCGGAGTCGGGATAAGGAACTCGTTACCTTGGGTCGAAGCCGTACCACCTTTCATGCAAGCTCCTGTAAAGGTATCCCGGTTGGGGTAAGGTGTCGTGAAACCATCCGTGAGTGTTTGCAGGAAGGCAACGATCTGGTTCTCCTCCTGATCCGTGAGGCCGAGCATACCGGTTGTCATGTCGAGATTGTTCTTGACCTCTGGCATAGGCCAGCAATCGACCTTTTCGGTTTTTCCTGCCGGACAATGCCCCGACGTCACCGGAAAGGCGATCCCTTTCACGTCGCGCGTGTTGTAGAAGTGAACGAGTTGTTTCAGGCTCTTGATGTAGCCGTTGTGAAAGAACTCCTTCTGGAAGAAAGGTCCTGGCGCTTCAGTGGTTGGACACTGTGGGGGTGCCATCGCTACATTGCGTGCAGTCATCACCTGCATTTGCCCGTCGGACTCCGGTGCAAATTTCCTCCAAGTCACGTTCGGGTTGGGGGCTGAACCGAAACCGCTTCTCAGGAAAGTTCCTAATCCCAAGTCTCTGTAGGCGAAGCCGAACGGATTGCCAGTGAACCCGAGGGAATCCGGCGTAGTCTGGTAATAGAAGGCATCCCTTGGATTCAGCGGGAGACCCTCATTGGCCGAACCGAAGCAGGTGAACTTCGGCGCGACCGAGGCTTCGTCACTGGTGTCAACCAGATTTGGGGTCAGCGTGGTGCCTCTTCCATCGACGTGGCATGAATTACAGTTGCCTTTTCCGTTGAACAGCTTGAAACCCGCCATCTCGTTAGTTGTCAGCGTGGCGTTGCCTTTCAGGAACGCGTCGAATTTCGATGTGAAAGGACTGACCTGCCGGGACTCCTCGTATGCGTCGAGAGACTGGCCCCAGTGATCATAGACCGTGTTTGCGCGGTCGCGGTCTGACGGACTTAGCTGAATTGGGGTGGTGCTCCCGCCAAAGACCGCAGCGCCTCCCGGCGTTGCGCAGATCTCCGCAGTATTGGCTGGGAAGTTGATTTCGAGCGAGCCCTTGCCCCACACCTCCTCAAAGAGGGGTCTGTACACAGCCCGTGAAAGGCGGAACGCAACGCAAGCAGTGTCGGGGAAGCCCATCTCTTGAGTATCGACAGGAGGACCCTGCGCCTGTGCGGCGTCCGGATTTCTTATCAGGTATCCGGTAGCGCGTGAATCCCAGAAGTTTCCGCCATAGAAAAGTTCCTGTGTTTCGTTGAACGTGAGTACAGGAAAGTACGGTGCATACGTGTATCTCTGCGCTGACCGCTTGCCCGCACGAAAGTGAGCCGTTCCGGGATACGCGATCATAGTCAGATTAACTGTTGGTATGGGCCCGCTAAAGGCCGCGTACGGCATATGGCAAGACGCGCACGCTATATTTCTAAAGGGCGAGATTCTCTTGTCATAATTCATTAGCTCGCCGAGTATTTCTATCGCCTCAGTTCCCGTGTTCTGAAGTACTGGCGGCTGCCCCGTCACAACCGGCGGCTTTAAGTTGTGCCACCGTGTGAGCGCTCGCTCTTCGATGAAATCCACCTCCCGCAGGACCCTCAGTATCTCTGAATTCAAATCGGGCGGGAGAATCCCTGGCGGGTATGGGTTGTAGATCTTGAACGTTGAAGACGCAGTTGCATCCTGGGCCGACACCTTTCGCGTGGCGGGCGAAACGCATAGCAATAGTAAACAAAGTGCAACGATCGACATTATTGTCAATCTTCGGCGATTCATAAATTAATTGCCCCTTTCATGGATTGTCGTTCGGAGTGGATACGTTTCGAGAGCCACAAAGGCGGTCCTCGACCGAATGCGCCACACCTCGCGTCAGACATTGTTCGACGCATGGTCTTCCCGTTTCTACGGGCTGTGGCTTTATTTTTTAAAGGGTGGTCGAGCGTAACGCTAAGGAGCTGCGCCAAAAATCAAAATCACCCAGAAAAACAATCTGGCAAGTGTGGACAGCTTACTATCGGCTAAGGCACACCTGAAGAGGAAACGGGTTGTAACTTAATCGAAAGCCATCGGCCGGAACAATACCCTTGTTACCTGAATTGCCACTAAGAGTGACTGTTGAGTTAACCAGGCCAGCATCCGACCTATGTGAGGTGCCTATTTCGAACTAACGAAGTCGTATTGCGAGTTCCGGACAACGAAAGTGTCGGCAGTGTCGGGCTGCGGGGGAGTGTCACGAATGTGGCACGGGAGTGTCAGGAGTGTCAGGCGAGAGTGTTAGGAGTGTCAGGCGGAAGTCTCACGGATGTCGGGCGCGAGTATCAAAGTGTCGGCCTACCGTCCGGACTTTCCGACACTCCCTTAGAGCGGAGACGACGCCTCATATTGTGCCAGGCGTGAGGTCGGCCCGAATCACTCGGTTATCTTTTTCTACAAAAGAGTAAGTTGCATGAGGCTGCGGGGCAGCCCCATGCATTCCTATTCCGTTCCCACACGTCCTTCGCTTCCGCAGTTTAGTGTGTTCTACGGAATAGGCGGATTAGGGACAGGCGCCACGCCACAGACCGCCGATGCGCAAGGCGGAAGCGGCGGAGTCGGGATGAGGAACTCATTCCCTTGGGTCGAAGCCGAACCACCTTTCATGCACTGACCAGTAAAAGTATCGATGTCGGGGTAGGTACTCACGCCGGGGTGAGCCGGGTTAAAACCGTCCGTCAGATCTTGCATGATGATCACGAGCTGGTTCTCTTCCTGATCCGTTAAACCGAGATTACCGATCGTCATGTCGATGTTGTTTTTGACCTCGGGCATCGGCCAGCAGTCTACCTTTTCGGTCTTCCCCGCCGGGCAGTGTCCGGAAGTGACAGGGAACCTAAACTTGTCGCGTGTGTTGTAGAAATGGACGAGCTGCTTCAGGCTCTTGATGTATCCATTGTGGAAGAACTCCTTCTGGAAGTACGGCCCTGGCGCCTCGGTGGTGGGGCACTGTGGCGGCGTCATGGCCACGTTGCGCACCGTAGACACCTGCTGCCGTCCGTCCATCCGCG
>JAOAPG010000103.1 GCA_025462785.1 Acidobacteriaceae bacterium | reverse complement strand
CTTTTGCAATTGCAGCGGTTTTCGGTTGTTCAGTAATCGTAGTCATTTCGCAACTCCCGACATGCGGGCTAGAACATCGAATACAACCGCGAAGTCAAGCTTTTCCCATCCCATGCCCCGTGCCGCTGTCAGAAATTCATTGGTAACCGCTGTCGTGGGCACGGGTACATTTAACTGACGGCCCAAGTCCATGGCGAGCAACATGTCTTTCTGCATCATATTGACGTCGAACCACGCTTCTTCCGGTTGTTGGAGCACGAAAGGACCACGGTACTTAATCATTGGCGATGCGACCGCACTGTTGACTAAAACATCGACTGCCACTTCCCGCTTGATTCCGCTCTTTTCCGCGAGCAACACGCCTTCCGAAAAAGCCAGCATTTGCACTGCAAGACTCAAGTTGACCGCAATCTTCATCGCGAGGGCGACGCCGTTGTCTCCGACGTGTGTAACTTTGGGTCCGATATCGAGCAGCAGCGGCAACACCCTTTGGAAAGTCTCCGTACGGCCTCCAACCATTACCGACAGCTTTCCGTCCTGCAGGGTGATCACGCTGCCGGACACTGGCGAGTCGACCATGTCCGCGCCTTTTTCTCTCACCTTGGCTGCCATTGCGCGGCTAACCGTCGGGCTAACGGTGCTCATGTCGACAAACGTTTTGCCTTTGCCGATCGCAGCCAGCAGGCCATCAGGACCGTCTGTGATCGCGGCCAGCGCTGCAGCGTTCGTGACCATGGCGAACGTGACATCCGCCGCCGCCGTAACGGCTCTGGGCGAGTCGGCCCACTTCATACCCTTCTCAATTAACCACTGCGCTTTGGAGCGCGTGCGGTTGTAGCCAGTCACGGTGTGACCTTTGTCGAGCAGCCGGCTCACCATCTGACTGCCCATCACTCCGAGACCGATAAAGCCAAGATTGGCCATTCGCTGAACTGCCTCCAGATCTAGAAAATAATTTTCGACAACTATGAATCTTGTGCCTTGCCCACCTTGGGCACTGAATTCCGAGAAGAAGCTGTTTGAGAGTCTTCACGAACTTGTTCGAGGTGTGCACGCATCGCGTCCTGAGCCTTGATCGCATCACGTTGTTCGATCGCTCCAAGGATGCGTTTGTGATGGAACTGTCCGCGATCGGGTCCGCCCGGCACATTGAAAATGCGAATGCGTTGTTCCCGCAAAACGCCAACAATGGAATCGATCAAAGACAAGATCAGCGGATTCGCCGCAGCCTCGGCAAGCGAAAGATGAAAATCGAGATCGGCCTCAATGTACGCTTCAGGATCTTCACGATTGCGGTCCATAACAGCGTAAGCCTCTCGCATTGTGGCTAGGTGCGACTCTTCGGCACGAGTTGCGGCTAAGGCCGCGATGCCAGGTTCGAGGATGGCGCGAACTTCCGCCAACTGCAGAGAGCCTTCAGGCTGCCCGATTTTGAGCATCCGATCGAGCGATTGCCGAATCGATTGCGAGGTACCGTTAGTGATGAAAGTCCCCCGTCCAGAGTAGGCTTCAACCAAGCCTTTTTCGCGGAGAGCTTTCACGGCTTCGCGGACAGCAGTACGACTCACTCCGAATTGTTGAGCTAATTCGCGTTCCGCAGGGAGCTGCTCTCCGGTCTTAAGCGCACCGCTGAGGATGGATTCCTCGATTTGCTGAACGATCTGCTCATACAAACGAGAGGTCTGGACGGCCTTGTAAACGGATTGAGGATTAATTCTCGCCATTTTCCCAGTCTACTGAATGCTCACCGTCTTTATATTGGTGAATTCGCGGATCCCGAACGGCCCGAGTTCCCGTCCATGGCCAGATTGCTTCACTCCGCCAAATGGCAGCCGAGGATCGGAAGCCACCATGCGGTTGATGAAGACCATTCCCGCCTCAAGATCGTTGATGAATTGTTCACGTTCCTTCTCATCATTGGTCCATGCGCTTGCACCGAGACCAAAGCGAGTGTCGTTGGCGAGGCGAATTGCTTCATCAATATTTTTTACGCGGAATAGGCAGGCGACCGGCCCAAACAATTCTTCGTGATATGCCGGAGAATCTTTAGGAATATCGGTCAATATGGTTGGGGCATAAAAACTTCCGGCACGGTCCAGTGGCTTGCCTCCTGTGAGAATGCGCGCGCCGGCTTGCACGCTTTTCTGCACGTCACGATCTAGATCCTTGACCCCATCCGGCGTCGCAAGAGGCCCGAGCTCGGTTGCAGGGTCAAATGGATCGCCAACCTTTAACGCCTCCATCCGACTCACGAACTTCTTCTCAAATTCGTCGGCGATCTTTTCGTCAACGATGAAGCGCTTGGCGGCGATGCACGATTGCCCGTTGTTCCCAATCCTCGCCTTTACGGCCGTCGAAACAGCTTCATCGATGTTGGCGCTTGGCATGACGATGAACGGGTCGCTGCCGCCAAGTTCCAGAACGACTTTCTTGATATTGCGTGCGGCTGAAACTCCGACCTGGATGCCCGCTCCTTCACTGCCGGTGAGCGTAGCGGCCACAATTCGCGGGTCGCTGAGAATCCTGTCTACTTTGTTGGAGCCGATGAGGAGCGTCTGGAACACTCCCTCAGCAAATCCCGCTGCCAAGAACAGTTCTTCAAGCTTCATGGCGGATTGCGGGACATTCGAAGCGTGCTTCAATAAACCAACATTGCCGGCCATTAAAGCTGGAGCGACAAATCGCACGACTTGCCAGAATGGATAGTTCCACGGCATCACCGCGAGAATCGCCCCAATAGGTTGATAACGGATGTAGCTTTTGCTGGCGGTCGTCTCAACTATTTCGTCGGCGAGAAATCGCTCCGCGTTTTCGGCGTAGTATCTGCATGCCCAGGCACATTTCACCGCTTCGTCTATTGCTGATTGAAGCGGTTTGCCCATTTCTGCGGTCATGAGCCTGCCGAGTGCTTCCTTTTCATTTTCCAGGATCTCGGCTGCTTTGCGCATTTTTGCAGCTCGATCTTTAAAGGGCAGCACTCTATGCTTGGTAAATGCTGCAGTCGCACGCTGCAGCTTCTCTTCGATTTGCGGATCCGAGAGCGGTTCAAAGGTCCGAAGAACCTCCCCCGTTGCCGGATTGATACTCGCGATTGCCATTTTGCTAAGAACCTCGGGCCACCACCAACGCCAATGTAAAGATTCGTTATTGGACGAGCAGGTATTGTGGTCAGACACCTATACCACGAATTAGCTATGGGATGTCAAGTTCATTAATTGCTTGACACCCATTTATTGACAATGGTACAGCTGTCAGACCAATAGTTTGCGGAGGTTTTATGCTTTCCAGGTTGAAAGCTTTTTCCGGCCTAGGTCTGATTATGACGACCTTTTTGCTCAGTTCCTCTGCTTTCGGCCAAGGAGTCACCGGGCAAATTCTCGGAACGGTCACAGATCAAACCGGCGCGGCGGTAGCTGGCGCAACCGTGGTTGTCACCGATCTGCATCAAGGCACTTCGCGAACTTTAACGACCGATAACAATGGCGATTTCGCCGCTCCGGACTTGGTTCCCAGCGCCTACAAAGTCCGTGCTGAGGCTAAAGGATTCAAGAGTACCGAGCGCACGAACGTTCAACTGGAAGTTGCTAAGGACCTGCGGATTGACCTTACGCTCCAACCGGGGCAGGTTTCCGACGTAATAGTGGTCAACGAAGAAGTCCCGCTGCTCGATACCACCTCGGCAACTTTGGGCGGAACTCTCAGCAATCGCGAAATCAATGACCTGCCGCTGAATGGCCGTAACTACGAGAACCTTCTGCAACTGAGGCCAGGAGTGGTCCGGTACCCTGGGGGAGGATTCTCGACTACCAGCACCAACGGTTTGCGCGCCGAGGACAATGCCTACGTAATTGATGGCCTATTCAATAGTGAGCCCTATTCTGGACAGGGCATTATCAATGGAGCGGGCATCGCGGGAGACTCTGCGACCATTCTGCCCATCGATTCCATCCAGGAATTCAACTTGGAGGAGAGTCCTCGAGCAGAATTTGGCTGGAAGCCGGGCGCTATCGTGAACGTGGGGCTGAAATCGGGCAGCAATAATATTCACGGCACGGCATTTGGCTTTGGTCGCGATGGTGTAACAGACGCCCGCAACTATTTCAATACTGCGCCCAATCCGAAACTTCCTCGAACTTTGGAGCAATTCGGAGGCTCTATCGGCGGCCCCATTGTCAAAGACAAAGTCTTTTTCTTCGGAGCCTACGAGGGCCAGCGCTATAACGTCGGCAATTCGTTCGGAGGCGTGACCAGTCCTTCAATGGTCTCAATGCCCACAGCGGGAAATTGTCTTTTCGTTTCCTCTGGTGATTGTGCCGGGAGTATTCCAAACGCGATCGCTGATCTCCAAGCTGGTGGAATACCGATTAGTCCGGCTAGTTTGCAGGTTGCTGGCTGTACGCTGGGACCGCCCGTCACTTGTAATGGTAAGGGGTTTCCGACCAACAACAATCCCACAATCAATATTGTGAACGGCTTCAACAATGTCGTGCATGTAGACAACACCGTCGGCAAAGTGGATTACCACTTTAATGACAAGCATACTTTCAACGGCATGTATTTTTTCGGCAACAACTCGGGAACAGTCGAAGACTTTCCCGAGCTACAGCAAAATTGGCTTTCCCAGATTCACACTCGAGCTCAAGTTGTAGGCGGTAGCTGGATCTGGATTCCAGGTTCGCGCTGGGTGAATGAAGCCCGCTTTGGATACAACCGTCTCTATCAGCCCACTCTTCCAGGCGATCTTGGCACGCCAGCGTCTGCTTACGGTTTGAATACTGGCGTCCAATCGGGTGCTTTCACCGGCGGCTTGCCCCGCATCGGTTTTGGCGGTTTCTTCTTCCCGGGGCTGGGGGGATTCAAATGGCCGAAGCTGCAAGGACCTGACACCATCATTCAATTTATCGATCACGTGTCTTATGTCACGGGGAAACACGCCTTTAAATTTGGCGGAGAAATTCACCGTGACGGAGTTACGGGCGGAGCGTTTGGAAACGCAAGAGGAAGTCTTAACTTCCTGGGTGGCAGCACTCCGAATCCTAACAACCCCACCGTCTTGCCACCGCTCAACACAACACAGCTGGAAGATTTTTTTGCCGGCGCGCCCACATTGGCATCGGTACTTTCTGGCAACCCGATACGGCAGCTTCACAACTGGGCCTATGCGGGTTTCGTCCAAGATGACTGGCGCATCACCAAGACTCTGACGTTAAACATTGGAGTTCGTTATGAGTACAACTCGGTTGTGAAAGAAGCGCATAACCTCATCGGCAACTTCGATCAGAATCTCGGATTGGTGCAGGTGGGTAAGCAGATTAGCGGTCCTTACAATCCGGACCGCAAGGATTTTGCCCCGCGCTTCGGATTTGCATGGGATGTAACCGGCAAGGGTAATACAGTGCTGCGCGGCGGCGCAGGAATATCCTATGAGACGGTGAATTGGCAGTCGTTCCTGGCCTTCAACAACAGCTTCGGACTTGCGAGCATTCCAACGGGCGCAAAGATCGATGCCGCGGGAGACACAGCCGGCGGCACTATTCTGGTCGGTAATCTTAGCCCCACCCCGCCCTACCCTTGGGACAATGGCCCAATCTTTGGCAATCTGAGTCCCAGCAATTTGAGTTGCGATCCTGTCACAGCCAACCCTTGCGCGATTATGGGCGTGGATCAAAAGCTCACGACTCCGTACGTAACCACTTGGAACCTGAATATCCAGCATGCGTTTGGTCCAAATCTCACGCTGGAGGTTGGGTACGTCGGAAATCACGGAACGAATTTGACTGGTATTCGCGACATTAATCAGCCACCCGTAGGCTCCGGATACTCGACGCTCTGCTTGACCGATCCGAACTGTGAGCAGGACTCACGGCCGTTCGTTGGGAAGTTTCCTTACCTAAGTAACATCTTCCAGATGGGCAATGTTTACCGGTCCAACTACAACGGCCTGCATGCGACGCTAACATCAAGGAACTACCACGGATTAAATTTGGTTGCTGGTTATACCTACGCTCACGCTCTTGATGATGTGGGCGCGAACTGGGATTTCGGGTATGGAGCCGGACTACCCCAGGATTCCTACAATTTGGGACGGGACTATGCCAGCAGCGACTTTGATGTGCGTCATCGTCTCACGCTTTCCATGACGTACCTCGTTCCAGGGAAAAAAGGATTCGGTCAACTGATGGAAGGTTGGGAACTGAACTCGATCGTGACTTTGGAAAGTGCCCAACCGTGGGGGCCAATCGACTTAGGAACTGACGTCAGCGGAACTGGCCCTTTGCCGGTAAGCCCGCCAGCTTCTAGCCCCAATCGGTGGGACTTCTTTGGTAATCCCAACGACTTCAAATCGGGTCCAACACCAATCCCGTACTACGCAGGCGGGTCCGCCAACATGCCAGCAGCTTGCACCAGTCATGCCGCAGCCATCGGGGGAACGCCTTCTCTGAATGCATTCGGCTGTTTTGCCAAAGGCAATTCGATCATGATTCCTCCCGCGTTCGGAACCTTCGGAACGATGGGACGCAATATGTTTCCTGACTCCGGCTTCCGCAACTGGGACTTTTCAGTGGCTAAGAACTTCAAATTCGGGGAACGGTTTGGCCTTCAGGGGCGGGTTGAATTCTTTAACATCCTCAACCACCCGAGCTTCGCCAATCCTTATGGTGGACAAAATGGCTATGGTCAAAACGATCCTTCCGCGCCTGCGTCATTTGGTTGCGGTTGTGCCACGCCAGACGTAGCGGCTGCCAATCCAGTTGTAGGCTCTGGCGGAAGTCGTGCGGTTCAATTTGGATTGAAATTTCTTTTTTAGTTCATGACAACACACGAAAACCCTTGAGGGGCAGGGCCGGAGAGAATCTGACTTCGGCCCGTTTGCCTCGATTCATTAATCAGTCGTACAAAATCAAAGAGGGACATCCGACTTGAAACTGAACTTGCGCTTTGCGTCCGTAGCACCAGTCTTCTTATTTTTTTTCTTAACCTCCATCATTATTCCGACCGCGCTCGGCCAGGAACGCCGCGAACGCACACTCGATGAGATCAAAACAGAAGCAATCCGTCGCGCTGAAAATGGCATGTATCCTCTGATTGGACTCGATCCGGGAGATGTTCGCGAAGCCTTTCAATCGATTCACACCACAGATAAAGATGAATGGGCTACTGCCTTCATGGGTGTGGCAGATCGATACATGAACGAAGGAAAGTCTCTGGAGAAGACCGACCCCGCGAAAGCTAACGCGGACTACATCCGTGCATGGAAAATCTATTCTTTTGGACGCTGGCCGGTTCCTGCTTCACCAAAGAAACAGGAGGCTTATCACAGGGCCCTCGAAGCATTCCTGGCGCACGCACGCTTCTTCGATCCTCCGCTCGAGGTCGTCCATATTCCATTTGAGGGAAAAGAGATTATTGGTTATCTGCGCCTTCCAAAGAATGTAGCGGGACCCGTTCCCCTCGTCATTGCGGTGAATGGTTTGGATAGCCGAAAGGAAGACCTTACCGAGAGTTTCTCGGCAATCTTGCCCTTCGGGGTAGGCTACCTCGCAGTCGATGGACCTGGCACCGGTCAGGCGCCGGTCAAAGTTAGCGAAACTGCGAATCGCATGCTGTCGCGCGTAATCGACTACGCCCAGAGCCGGCCGGAAGTCGATAAAAATAAAATTGCCATGCACGGGGTCAGCTGGGGAGCGTATTGGGCGACGAAGATGGCGATTCTTGAGCGCGCGCGGCTTCGCGGCGCGAGCGCACAGTCTCCTCCGACCGATAGGTTCTTCGAAAAGGAATTTGTTAATGACAAGCTCTTGGGAAACCGTGAGTATCTGTTCGACCAGATTCCAGCCTTGATGTCGATCTGCGAGGGAGTAACTACGCTAGACCAATTGGAAGACTTTCTGCCGAAAATCTCGCTGACTAAGCAAGGCTTGCTGGGACAACCGACCGCGCCCATGCTCATTATTGGCGGCGCTCTGGATACCCAAGTGCCAATCTCAGATCTCTATCTTCTGCTGAGCAAAGGTGACGTCCCAAAAGAGGCCTGGATCAATCCTCAAGGCGGCCATTTGGGACGACAAGTGAAGGTCTGGCCCGATCCGCGCATCTTCAAGGAAGTGATTATTCCATGGCTGCTGCGCGACCTTGATGTCGCGGCTCCGACATTGGCCAGTAAGTAGGCCCATGAACTGCAGCTATAACGTTAGCCGCTGAAATTCCACCTTCGCGCGTAGTTGACCTCCTACGCATTGCAGCAGGCAAAACTGTATTTAAAATGGGAACTTCCTCAGCTACGCCGCATCTGCCTCCGACCATGACCTCCCTTCCTGCTCGTAAGAAGCTGTTCTATGCGACCTTGTGGGTGCAGGTGTCGATCGCGATGGTGCTGGCTATCGCGCTCGGCCACTTTAGTCCGGCTCATGCGATTGCCATGAAGCCGCTCGGCGACGCTTTTATCCGCCTGATCACGATGGTTATTACTCTGATCATCTTCTGCACGGTGGTGACGGGAATCGCCGGCATGCAG
>JAOAPG010000046.1 GCA_025462785.1 Acidobacteriaceae bacterium | reverse complement strand
CACGTTGCCTTCTTCCGCGCTAGCCGCGTTAGGTATTCCGGTTCATCCCGATCTAACAGGTCGCCGGGTGATCGCTGACGTTGTGATGGATTCCTTTGGAGTAGTCCATGGCATTCGGCTGGTGGGGTCAGAGTCAAAAACAGATTAAATAATGATCGAAAATTTGTTCTAGGAGCGTATCCAATGAGAAGGAAAATGGTGGAATCAACTCTGTCGCTTGTCTCCCTCCTACTCTTAGCTGCCGGCCTTGCTTCCGGGCAAACGGAGCTACAGCCCCCGACCGCAGTGGGCACGCTTCCACCACCCGGGGCTAGGGTGAATCAAGTGTCTGTAAACGGCGACAACGCGGTCGGTTTTTCGTTTGTGGCCGCCGAACCGGTTTCCACAAAAGTAGTCAAGGGCGCGCCATATTCGGCGGAGGCCACAATCGAGTCTACACAGACCCTTTCCGATGGAAACCGGATTGTGCATCGCCAGAAGGTGCACCTTTATCGAGATTCCGAGGGACGAACGAGGCGTGAAGAAACTTTAGCTGCCATTGGTCCTTGGGCTGCGCAGGGAACGCCGGCTACGATTGTCACAATCCAAGACCCCAAATCTGGGGCTGCTTATGTCCTGGATACTCAGAACAAGACGGCGCAGAGATTACCCGGGCCAATGGGTATGCCACCACGATTCGGTACGGCGAGAGGTGGGGTGACGAGCGGTGGACCGGTTCTTGTCACGCGCAGCGGAACCAATGAAAACTCAGAACGCGACGAGATGTACATGCCGATTATCGCTGATGGAAACGCGGTGGCCACATCTCCGATGAGAGTGGAAGGGCCTGGCGTGAGCAGCAGAGGTGAAGTCGCGTCATTTGGCCCGGGGTTTGTTCCCGCTCAGGGAGATCCTATTGACAAGAAGGTATCGTCGCTCGGGAGAGAGGAGATAGCGGGAGTGCCAGCCAGCGGGACCCGGACGTCAATAACGATCCCTGCAAACGCTATTGGAAATGAACAGCCGCTGACAATCGTGAATGAGAAATGGCTCTCGCAGGAATTACAGATCGTGTTGCGAACCAAGGAAAGCGATCCTCGCTTTGGTGAGACTGCATACGAAGTAACAACGCTTGATCGAGGAGAACCGTCGCACGCCCTATTCACCGTTCCCACGGACTACAAGGTAATTAAGGCACCCACGATGACTTTCCGATCTGGGGGTGAGCCTAAATGATGTTGACGGTGATTTGGAACCGTTCGGCTGGTCAAAAGCTCCACTAGAGCTGGGGACGATTACTGGCAAGTACATCGCCCCCAATAGCCGACAGAATGCTTCAGCTCAGAACCGGAACACAATTCCGGCTGATGGTTGCGCGGTGTGGGTAATAGCGTTCGTATTGAGGCTTCTCAGCCTGAAGTCGGGCGTGCTGTAGACAAGGCCACGATACTCTGCTCGCAGGGAGACGTGCTTAAGAATTGGGAAGTCAGCACCAGCTCCGTACGAGAACACGCCAGTGGTCTGCCGCTGAGCACCCGGCAGGCTCCCGAACCTGTTGTTTGTTGGGTCGAACACTAGCGCTCCGCCCTCTGCGAGAACATAAGGGCTGAACCTCAATCTGCGCGGTGCTGGCAAATTGACGACGAGGCTGCCAGTCGCCTGGTGAACATTGGCCTAGACTCTGGAAAAGCCAGCGGGTGCGAAGTACTGCTGCGTGTTCCGGTCATAGCCGTAAACAGCCTCTGCCGCGAGCCAGCGATTGAAATGGTAGCGATAGCCAATCAGAAAACCACCAGTCTCCGTTCCGCGTTGCAAGGTTCCATTGCCGCTAGAGTCCTTAGTGAAGAAGCCCCCGCCTTGCAGGCTGACTTCTGAGCGACTCTCCTGAGCAGCCACGGCGCCAGTCACCAGAAGAACGACGCCCAACGTGATAGTTGTTTTATGCCACATAACATCCCTCCTACCTAAGTTGCTGGTCAAATCGCGGCAATCGTAATGATTATTTGCCGCGCCCGTAAATTTGCATGCTTCTCGCCGAATCGAAAAGGGGACGATACGCTCGCATAACCTCCTGACTTCACAAATGCTTGGCTTGACGCAGTCGATCGTGAGCTGAAAAATCTGTCGCGCGGTTTCGACGGGTTTTCGACAATTGTCGATAGCTTGCGACATCTTTAATCGCATCCTTATTTCGCCTCACCTCATCAGATCATGGAAGTATTGGTGAATACTTGCGTCGCAGACGCGGTATTGATTTGGCATGTCAACAGTTTCTTGGGGCTAAGATTTCAAAGTTGATGGGTCAATGAGTCTCACTGCCGAAGTAACACCAGAAGTGCAATCCGCGCGCTTTGAAGGTCTGCTGCGGGCAGCGAATGCAATCGCGGCCTGCTGCGACTGTGATTCCACTTGCGAGCGCCTCACGAACGAACTTCACAATATTGTTGCTTTTGACTATCTCCAGGTTGTTGCCTTCGAGAGCGGTACAACCAGTGTGGAGTGGCAGCTCACGGATGTGAGGGGCAAGCGAGAAAACGGTTCGTTCGGGATCTCTGCACCGAACGATAGTCCGATTCTTTGGGTGCATGAGCACGGACAGCCGCTCGTCATTGATGATTGGAGCCGCGAGACACAGTTCCCGCAAGAGCGGCAACTAATGCTCGACCTCGGCATCGCATCAACATGTGTCCTACCTCTTACTCGAGGTTCGCGACGCCTTGGCGTACTGAGCTTCGGAAGCTCCATTGCAAACTCGTATCCTGAAGATGAGGCGCATTTCCTCTCCCTGGTCGCAGGCCAGATTGCGCTAGCGGTCGATGCTGCCGTCAACTTCTATTCCTCTCAGCGTGCCCAGGAGCAGCTGAAACTCATTCTCGATCTCACCAATCGAGTCGTCTCCAATTTGGATTTCGATGAGCTACTTCGCGCCATTTCCGCAAACGTTCGACAAGTGATGCAGTGTGAAGCAGCAGCTATCATGCTGCCGGATTCCGACGGCAAACACTTACGTGTGCATGCGCTCGACTTCCCTGAAGCTAGGGGATTGTTCACGAAAGAAGCGTTGATCCCCATTGAAGGAACATTGCCTGGCGACACCTTCCGGACCGGTAAGTCCATGGTCGTGAACCGGCTGGATCG
>JAOAPG010000454.1 GCA_025462785.1 Acidobacteriaceae bacterium | reverse complement strand
CTCTTATGGATGTTGCCTGATTTCCAAGTCGTTTCCGTGGCCATCGTCAGGAATGGTAATCGTCAAGGTATGATGCTCACGATCATCAACTCCGGCTTGCGGTCGGAGTTGACCTTTAGAGGTCACGAAAGAAGTGTCATAGTCCCATCCGTGCAATTCTACTTTTAGCTGGTCCCACCACGCTTGATACGGGCCTTCATGCGAGCCGATGTGGAACTTAACAGACCCATCTCCAAGCTCACAGGTGAATTTCATTCTGAGAAATTGCCCGCGCTTGTACGCCATGGTCTTGCCGTCGTCCTGGTACAGCGATCCGCGACAATCCTTTCCTGGATATACCCGAAGCGTCAAAGGACCTTGCGGCACCTCGCCAGTACTCTGGGTCAGGGGTTGCATGGGAATGATCGATCCTTCCCTGACATACACCGGAAGTGTGTCCAGCGCGGGATGCACAAGTTCGGGTTGGGCACTCTTAACCAAATCGCCTGTCCAGTAGCGATACCATTTTCCAGGAGGAAGTTTTACTTCATAGGCGTTCAATTCGTCTGGATACTTCGGCGGCGCGACGAGAATATCTGGTCCGAAGAAGAACTCGCTCGGAGCATCGAGGTCAAGGGGATGGGCGTCAGCCGTTGCATTCGGAAATTCGAGAAAGAGAGGGCGCACGACAGGTACCCCAGTGCGCGACATCTCTTCAACTGTGGTGTAGAAGTATGGCATGAGGCGGTAGCGCTCTTCGATGTAGCGACGGCGAATGGCTTCCTGTTCCGGCCCATGTACCCAGGGTTCCTGGGGTGCGGAGCCTTTCTCGGTATGATCGCGGTCAATGGGTTGGAAAGCGGCAATCTCAATCCATTTAGTGAGCAGATCGGGTTGAGGCGTGCCTACAAAGCCGCCCACATCGGCACCGCTTAGTCCGAAGCCGCTGAGTCCCAAGTTCAGCAGCATGGGAGTTGTCATTCGTAAATGATTCCACGTGCTGCTGTTGTCGCCCGTCCATGTGGCTGCGTACCTTTGACCTCCAGCATAAGTGGCACGGGTCAGTACAAAAGGGCGTGAATCTGGAGATAGTTTCAATAGTCCTTCGTAAGTGGCCCGCGAATTTTCCATGCCGTAGACATCGTGGATCGCGCGATGACCTACTGTGCGCTTCTGAAAGCCAGGCTCATCGATCCGATGTTGAGCGCTGTCCGGCATTGTCTTATTGGGAGTATTGAAGACCGAAGGCTCATTCATGTCGTTCCAGAAACCGGCAAGCCCGTCGGAAACAAATTTGGTGTAAAGCCCTCCCCACCATTCCCGCGTACTCTGTTGAGTGAAGTCAGGAAACACCGATGGCCCGGGCCATACGGTGCCGACAAAAATCGAGCCGTCGAGATTCTTTACGAAGTGATCGCCTCGGACGCCCGTGTCGTATGGGGTGTAGCCTTGATTTTCCACCCTAGCGACATGCAGATCGGTAATAGCAACAACGTGGAAGTTCTGCTTTTTCAGATCGCCGAGCATCTGCGCGAAGTTGGGGAACTTCTCCGGATCAACAGTGAACGGCCGGTTGTTCTTTTGATAATCAATATCGAGATAAAGCGCGTCGGCGGGTATCTTGTCTTCCCGAAGCTTCGCTGCCACCGCTCTCAGTTGAGATTCGGTCTCATAACTATAACGAGACTGCTGGAATCCAAGCGACCAAAGAGGGGGAAGGGGCGGCAGACCAGTGAGCCACGCATACGTCTCGACAACGCGCTTCGGATCCGGTCCAGAGAATATGTAGTAATCGATGGGACCACCTTCAGCCCCGAACGAGTAAACGCCATCGATGCTCTTGCCAAAATCAAAATTGCTGCACCAAGTGTTGTCCAGAAGTATGCCGGTGGTACGGCCCTCACGCACTGACAAGAAGAATGGAATGCTTTTGTAGAGTGGATCTGTCGACTCCTGAAACGAGTAAGCGTCAGTATTCCACAACGTAAACGCCTGATTACGTCGGTCGAGAGGACCCATCTTGTCTCCCAATCCGAAGTAGTGCTCATCGATGGGCATTTGCTTATAAAGGCGGAAGGCGTCGCCGCGGAACTCTACAGGTAGTGCATCTTCTTGGAGAACATTCCCATTCAGGTCAGAGATTTGCAGTCGAAGAGTCGAGCGCTCGATCTCAACTCGAAGTGCTGCCGTTTGAAATCCCACAGTCGAGGAACTATCTTTTCGAGAGACGTCGATTGAATGCGCGCGTGCGTCTTGCAATACGGCCCATGAAGCATCTTCTGGTAACTTGCCATTCAGTCCGACTCGGATGCGCAATACGTCATCCCGCAGCGCGTTAATTTCCAATATTGCGTTGCCACTTCGAATTGCCACGCCGTTGCGAAGCGGTTTGCTGCTGGTTAGCACATTCAGCACTACAGGGACGTTAGGGCTTGTTTTCTCGCGCATTGCAGGGGAGTCACTGCCCCTGGCAACCGATACACCGATGAAGACAATGCCAAGGCTAATGAACCAACGCGAGCTGTGTATCATCTCTCTTCTCTAGGAAAGTATTTTTTGTGAGCTAAAAAGCAGCCCGGCGGATGCAGTCAGATCAGCATTTCACAGAGATCTTACTGTATCCGCCGGGCTCTTCGTCCGGCGAAAGGTGGCTGCCTAGAAGTAAAATTTCATGGCCGCTTGGACATCTCTCGATGGATAAGCCTGAGATATTTTCCCGAATGACGAGTCTCCCAGGTTTGTGTCCGGCGCGAAGAAGTTCGGGTGGTTGAGAGCGTTGAACATTTCAATCCGGAATTGCAGCCGCTTCGATTCACTAAAGTCCCACCACTTTTGGATCCCCATGTCCCAGTCGTTATAACGAGGAGCGCGGAGATTCTCTAGATTTCGCGGGGCATTGCCGAAAGTGAATGCTGCTGGCTGGGCAAAAGCGGCAGGATTGATCCAGTTGTTGATGGTTTGATTGGCTGGTCGTGGATTCCCGACCAGATTTGGCCGCTGGTTTCCGCCAAACGAATTGGTGTTATTGGACACAGGTGAGATAGACAACGGGAACCCGCTCTTCGCATACACGATCCCGGTAAGCTGCCATCCTCCAAGGATCGCATTCACAGGTCCCTTCCAGTCTCCGCCCAGTTGCTTTCCATGACCAAATGGCAACTCGTAGATGTAATTGACTACGAGGCTGTGCGGGATGTCGCTACTGTCGACAGACCGCTCCGCACCAAGATTGTATGCGTCGCGAACCGAACTTCCGGAACCCGGGAAGGCCCAGCCTGACGAGCCTTGCACATCATCCGTGAACCTCGAGTAGGTGTAAGACACATTCACGTTCAGCCCTGAATGCCAACGATGGTTGTAAGTAATTTGCAGTGCGTTGTAGTTGGAAGCTCCAACCGCAGGCGGCGCTTCGGTCACGCTGCAATACTCTGGGAATGGGCGCAGAAGTTGGCCCTGAATGACTGTCGGCTGGTCGAGCCCGCAACCACTCCCGGTCAGGTGTCCAAAGAATGGGTTTGGAACTTGGGCGAGGAGTTGGCTTCCCAATGCGAAATCTTTAGTGGGAAGCTGATTCCATTCGAGGTACTGAGCCAGCACATGCACGCCGTGATTGCCCACGTATGTGATATCGATCAAATCGTTATTCGTGAGCGAATACTGGGCTCCGGCCATCCACTGCTGTACGTAAGCGGAGTGGCGGACCGGGTTGACGACCGGATTGAGACCAAAACCAACATCCGTTAACCCACCCTGTGCGCTTCCTTGAGGCAGTACTTCGCCATTTGGAAAAGCATTGCTGAGGGTATTGTTCGGGGTGAGTTGGTTATCGAGCGTCGTCACCCAGGGAGTACTTTGCGAATAGCCGGTGAGAGGACCATTCCCATTGTAGTTAGGCACGAAAAATATTCCGTATCCCGTCCTAAAAACCAGCTTAGGCATGAACTGGTAAGCCAGGCCAATTCGCGGCGCAAAATTTTTATATTGCGTGTTATAAAGTCCGCGATTCTTGTCGGTATTGAAGACGAGTTCTCCGGGGACATTAAATCCTATGGCAGAGCTGATCGGGTTCACTGCCGTGAAATCGAAATACTGTTGCCGGTTGTACCGCTCCGTTGGTGCGGTTTGAATCTCATATCGCAGGCCCAGATTTACGGTAAGTTTCTGGGTCGCCTTCCAATCGTCTTGCAGATACCAGCCGA
>JAOAPG010000453.1 GCA_025462785.1 Acidobacteriaceae bacterium | reverse complement strand
AACTCGTTTTGGCCTGCCACTTTCGCATACCACTTCCCAGATTCCTTGATGGTTCGTTTTTGGCTCGCGAAGTCCACGTGAACCAACCCGAACCTCTGTTTGTATCCTTCCTCCCACTCGAAGTTATCCAGCAAACTCCAGGCGTGATATCCGCGGACATCGGCTCCGTCGTGAATCGCGCGCGCCAACTCGCCCAAGTAAGCGCGATAGTATTCGATTCTTCGGACATCGTGAATCAACCCGTCATCACCAACACTGTCGCCATAAGAGCAACCGCTTTCAGTAATCTCAATCGCCGGACGATTGTAGTCACGCGTGATTCTCGTGACGATGTTATACAGCGCTTTGGGCCAGACTTCCCAGTCAAAGTCAGTACGAGTACCCTTTTGAGCCGGATACATTTTTACCGGGAAAAGCCATAGCCTTGGATCCAAAGCGCGTTCTCCGGTACTGGGAGCCGAAGCCATGGTCCGGTAATAGACATTGATTCCGATAAAGTCGAGTGGCGCGCGGATCCGTTCCATGTCGCCCGATTTAATTCCCATCAGGAATCCTGGAAAAACGGGAAACGCATTCGGATATTTACCTTTGAGAGCGGGTTCCAGAAACCAAAGATTTGTAATCCGGTGGGCCCGTTCAGCTGCAATCTTATCTTCTTCGGAATTAGTCTCAGGCTCACACGGCGACATGCTGAATGCCGAACCAACGCGAGCAACTGGACGAACTGCCTTTACGGCGCGAAACCCGGCTCCTTGCGCTAGATTCACCGTGTGGGTCGCTCTCAAGAAGTCATGGATACTCTTCCGCCCCGGAGCGTGTACGCCATCTAAATATCCCTTGCTAGTGAATGCTGCAGGTTCGTTAAAAAGAGTCCAATCGGAAACACGATCGCCTAAACTTTGTGCGACGATTCCCGCATAGTCTGCGAAACGAACTGCGGTATCTCGATTAGGCCAGCCGCCAGCATGTTCGAGCGCTTGCGGCAGATCCCAGTGATAGAGGGTCACAAACGGCCTGATCTTTGCTTCGAGCAGCGCGTCCACCAAACGACTATAGAAATCGATCCCTTTTGAATTCGGCTTTCCTGAGCCTGTTGGCTGAATGCGAGGCCACGAGATCGAAAAGCGATAGCTGTTCAGGTTCAACTCTCGCATCAATCCAACGTCATCCATGCAACGGTGATAGTGGTCACATGCCATATCACCAGTGTCGCTATTCTTGATTTTGCCAGGAGTATGGGCAAAGCGATCCCAGATGGATTCGCCTCTGCCATCTTCCTTCCAGGCACCTTCTATTTGATAGGCAGCGGTAGACGTACCCCACGAGAAATTCTTGGGAAATGAGATGGCAATCATTGAATTTGGTTCAACGTTGAGAGATCTGATCGGCAAAAGATTTTTGATAGCCGCTGCGGCTACGGTACTCAAAGCAGAATGCAGGAACACACGGCGCGTGTGATGAGAAATGAAACACTCCCCCAATCGTGCTGATGGATTCTAACAAGCGACGAGGACCGGCAACTCTCCAGTCCTCATCCTGAACCTCCCAGTTCTATACGAGATCCTCAACCTTCAAAGCTTCATCACCCTTCCACGATGAATGGAGCTGGTGTTCCACAAATCCCGCATCGTAGTCGCGGCTTTGAGCCTTGAGGGATTGTTGCAGTCCAAACAACGAACGGGGATTC
This sequence comes from Acidobacteriaceae bacterium, assembly GCA_025462785.1. Lineage (GTDB taxonomy): Bacteria > Acidobacteriota > Terriglobia > Terriglobales > Acidobacteriaceae > JAOAPG01. The sequence continues at coordinate 2,893 of JAOAPG010000453.1, read as the reverse complement.
CGCGGGTTCCGTTCGAGGTCGGCACGAAACACTTTCTCTGCACCTGTTGAGTCGCCTTTCACCAGCAGTGCTGCCCCCAAGGATTCGCGCACTGGAAAAAACCAGTCGGGTGGCTCTCCATACTTCAGGCTGTCTTCCACGGCAACCGCCTCGGTCAACGTGGTGATCGCTCCCGAGTAGTCTTTATTGGCGGTGGCGATCTTCGCGCCGAGCACGTCTTTTGCGATCTTCATGATGTCTTTCGCTTTGTTGTTCACCGGCATTGCGAAGACCACATCCTCGGGCGTGTTCTGTTCCGCGTCGGCGACAATTTTATATTCGGCTTCCGCTTCGCTGGTCTTTCCTGTTCCGGCTAACGCCATGCCCCGAGAGAAATGCCAGAAGATCGTAGTAATTTTCATGTCCGGACTGGGTTGCGGCATATTCAGGATGTCGTTCCAGCGATGAAAGCGGACATCCACCGCGAGAGGAATCGTCATGAAGCCTTCGAGGGGCGGCATCTCCTTCACATGCGGACCCACGTGAGCGGCCAGCAGGTCCGCATTCTTCTTCGATTCTGGATAGTTGCCGTTCATCGCAGCGCACATTGCGATGAAATGCAGATTGTGGCTGTAATACATCATTGGGTAAATCCCTTGCGCGCCACTCGCTTTGAGGTAGGCTCGATCAACTGCTGCGGCTTGTTCGTTGGTCTTGACTGCAGCCTCGTAATCGCCGGTGCGAATGTACACATGCGCCGGCATGTGGACAATGTGTCCCGCTGCAGGCGCGAGAGAAGCTAATTTGTTGGCGCCCGCCAGTGCGCGTTCCGGAGTGGGGGACGCCTCGACGGTGTGAATGTAGTAGTGGACCGCACCGAGGTGATTCGGATCACGTTTCATCACCGATTCCAGCGTGGTTACGATTTCCTCCGTGCCAGCCTCGGGTGTCCCATCCGGATGCCACAAACCCCATGGGTGAAGATTCATGCCCGACTCCGCAAACAGCGTCGCCGCGTCGAGATCATCAGGAAAGGTTTTAGCGACTTCGCGCATGGCATCATGGTAGCTTTCAGCGGCTTTTCTGCGGTCGGCTTTCGCATCAGCCGGAAAGCGCAATGCCATTGCCTGTATGTATGCTTTTTCGCTAGGCGAGGCATTCGCTGAAAGATCCACGGCTTTCTGGATGGCCTCGTGGGCCTTCATGAAGCGTTCGTCACTTGCGGGATCGTTGTAATTGGGCCCTATGGCTTCGGCCACGCCCCAATAAGCAATTGCGAGCTTCGGATCGAGGTCGGCGGCGTGAGCAAACGAACGCGCTGCTTCATCGTGATTGAAGGAGTAGATCAGCCGCAACCCTTGATCAAAGAACTGCTGTGCTTGCGGGTTGCTGGTCGAGACCGGATGATGCAAATCTCCCAATCCGGACATTAGCGTCACAGAGCTCTCTTGGTGGTGAGCTGTATGCTCTTGCGCAAAGAGGGAGACAAATGACAGGGAAGCGAGCAAGACGGAAGTCCAGCGGCTCATAAAATCGACCCTCCTGAGTTATGCGGACGAGAAACCGTGTTTTGAATGAACCTTCTAATGATGCCCCGGGATGATTTCGGGTAAAGCTTAGTCCAAAAGCATGGAAATGCGCAACGCCGCATCCGTAACAGGACAATCGCGCCGTTTGTTGGCACACAGACGTGTCATCCAAGCCTTAGTACAATCCAGATATCCTCATGCGAAGGGCTGCTCTCGTCTACAATCCGCGATCCGGAAGCAGCCGCGGAAACCGTTTAGCCGACCTTGAAGCTTCGCAATGCATACTGGAGGCCTCCGGCGTCCAAGCTACATTGATAACCACTCGTTCCGCAGCAGATGCAATCGAACAGACTCGTCGGGCAATTTCTGAGGGTTGCGACACGGTGTTTGCATGTGGTGGCGACGGAACCATCAATGACGTATTACAGGGAATGGTGGGAAGCCGCGCGGCGCTGGGAGTGATCCCTCTGGGCACTGCAAATGCATTGGCGTGCGATCTTCGCATACCGCTTTCTCCAAAGTCGGCCGTGCGTTGCGCACTGAATGCTGCTCCACATCGAATTGCCGTCGGGCAGGTGATGTACCGTGACTTTACAGGAAATCCGGCGCTGCGCTATTTCAGCGTGACTGCCGGCGTTGGTATGGACGCGCACCTGTTCTACAAATTGAACATGCTGATGAAGGGCCGCTTGGGCATGTGGTCTTATTATGCGAAAGCTCTCCATCTTTGGCTTACTCACCCCATGAAGTTCTTTGACGTAGATTTCCTTACGTTAGAAGGACAAACGCGCAGAGAATGCGTTTCTGAGCTCCTTGCCGTGCGAATCACGAACTTCGGGGGACTTCTGCGTCAACTGGCTCCCGGCGCCAGCTTACACCGGGACGACATACGCCTCGTGCTATTCAAGACAAGCAATCGTTGGTCTTATCTGCAGTACATTCTGTGTGGCATGATAGGAGCCCGATGGAAAGTTGCAGGGATAGAACTGGAGTCTGCGGAAAAAGTAACCTGCCAAGCCTCCGGCACAGAAGAAAAAATTCATGTTGAAGCCGATGGAGAACTGCTGGGCACACTTCCAGCAGAAATTTCCATAGTTCCAGATGCGCTCACGATATTGGTGCCCCGAAGGTGAAACTTCCCCCTGTGTTACAAACATAACTTGGAGCCGATAACCCACTTCCTGACTGGCGCCTGCATGAGCCGCGCCGGCCTGAACCGAAAGACCGGTCTAGCGACTGCTACCCTCACATTAGCCGCCGAAGCCCCTGATCTTGATGTGCTTGGCAGGATCAAGGGACCGGTATTCGCTTTTGCCCACCACCGCGGATTTACGCACTCTTTTCTGGGGTTGTTTCTGATGTCGGTAATCGTCATCGGACTTGTG